>DAOUJB010000260.1:0-1654 GCA_034423155.1 Anaerolineae bacterium
GCATATCCGACAAGTCGCTGGCGGTGAGCAAGGCGCAGGCTTCGTTCCAATAAGCGGCTTCGACATGGTTGCGCAGCGATGCGAAAGACTCGAAGCGCTCGCCACAAGCCAGGGCATATAGCGCGCTCAGACGCACAGCCGGCGTGAAGTTGTAATGTTTGACGCGCGTGCCCCGCTTGCTGCGCACCTCGACCCAGCCCAACGCCCGCGCCACTTCCAGCTGTTCGCGCACCTTGTTGGCGCTCATGTCCAGGTGGGTATCAGCCGTCAGTTCCTGGATGGAGGGCAGGCGGTCGCCTGGCTGATAGCCCTGCCGGACAATGTAATTCAGGAAGTCGGAACCAAGATTGATATCGAGCATTCGTAGGATGAAACCCATGATTGCAGTGTCTATATTTATTCTATCAGTAAGACAGCAAAGTGTCAAACGCGGTTTGGGGCGTTCATATGCGAATCTTGTGTTGCGGGTCAGCCGCGCAGCCTGCGCATTCTTTCGGCCGCGCGTTCCAGCGTTTCGTCGCTCTTGCAAAAGGCAAAGCGCACATGATTCTCGGCGTGATGGCGGTGCCGCGCGCTGAAGAAAGCCGAGGGCGGGATGGTCGCCACGCCGATCTCTTCGATCAAGTGCTTGCAGAACGCGACATCGTCCCCGTCAAACACCTGCGAAAAGTCGCCCATGATGAAGTAGGTGCCTTCGGGCTGCATGGCGCTCATGCCCGCGGCGTCTATCACCTGCATGACCAGGTCGCGCTTGCGGCTATACAGCGCCTGGTATTCTTCATAATAGCTGCTGCCCAGCGTGAAGGCGTAGGCGGTCGCCACCTGCGCCGGATGGTTGGTGGCGAATGTGACAAACTGATGTGAACGCCACACGCCCGTCATCAATTCCGGCGCGCCATACACCCAGCCGATCTTCCAGCCGGTCATGCCAAAAGTTTTGCCCGCGCTACCAATGGTCACCGTGCGCTCGAACATGCCGGGCAACGAGGCGATGGCGATATGCTGGTGTCCTTCGAAGTAGAGATGCTCGTAAACTTCGTCCGAGATGACGATGACATCGTGCTGGATGCACAAGTCCGCCAGCAGCTGCAATTCTTCTCGGTTATAGACCCGGCCAGACGGGTTGTTGGGCGTATTGAGCAAAAGCGCGCGCGTATTGTCGTTGAAGGCGGCGCGCAGTTCGTCCTCGTCGAATGTCCAGTTGGGCGGGTGCATCGGCACATACACCGGCACGCCCCCCGCCATCTGCACGCCCGGCACATAGCTGTCATAGTAGGGCTCGATGACGATGACTTCATCGCCGGGGTCGACCAGTCCCATGATGGCGCTAAAGACGCCTTGAGTCGCGCCGGCGGTCACGATGACGCCACTTTCGGGATCGACAGTCAGCCCATAAAAAACCTCGGCATGGCGGGCGACGCCTTCGCGCAAGGCCCCCAGACCCGGGCTGGGCGCATATTGATTGACAGAGTCGCTGCGCAGGGCTGCGACCGCCGCGTCAATGATCTCTTGCGGACCATCAAAGTCGGGTCGTCCCTGCCCCAGGTTGACAGCATTGTGCCGGGCAGCCAGTTGGTTGATTTCAGTAAAAATCGTCGTGCCAAAAGGAGCGACGCGCTTGGCAAAAGTTGGCATAGGTCGAGTCTCGCTATGC
>DAOUJB010000261.1:0-4607 GCA_034423155.1 Anaerolineae bacterium
GCCGCGCCGGCTGGGCAAATGCTTCGGCGATCATCTGCAAATGCGGCAGGTTGAGGTCGTTGAGTATTTTGAGATCCAGCAAAACCAGGCTGCGTGGCTGGCTGAGAAAGCGCGCCTCGGCGAAGTCGCCAGTGACAGTCGCGATCTGGCGGTCGAAGACCTGAGGCACGCTGGTCGTATGTTTGGCATCTTCTGCGCGCAGGGCGATGCTCAATCGGCCCGGGAAAGCCGGCGTGATGGGCAGGAAGGCAACGCCCTCGCCCCGGTCCAGCTGTCGCAGATAGCGCAGGTCGGGGTATGGCAGCTGGTCATCTGCGCCGTCATTTGAACTGCCCGGCGGCTGCGGCGGCATCAGGTCGTCGAGGTCTTTGCGGTCGGCGATGACCACATCAACATCGCCGCTTTGCAGCTGTGTCAAAGCCTCGTCCAGAGTCGGCAGCGCGCGAACTTGCCAGCCCGCCTGTGGCAGCAAAATCTTGTACGAAACCGAGTCGGCGAATGACTTGCTCGCTTCCCAGCCGACCATCAGCAGCGAAAGCGCCAAGCAAAATCCGACTGCGCGGGTGATGCGGCCCGGGCACAGAATTAAGGCCAGCAGCGTCAGCAAGATGGCGAAAACCACACGCGCCAAAGCAGCGCTGCCATCGACAGCCGGCACTTCAAAAAGCAGGGCAGCCAGCAAGATCAACGCGGCGAGCAAGAACCCCCTCGGTCCGCGCAGAATCGGTACCCCCCTCGGTCCCCCCATCGGGATGGGGGGAAGCGCAAACTCGGCGGATTCTGTTTTGGGAGGCGCAATCCCGGCGGGATATGTAGGGGCGAGGCGGTGACTCGCCCTTGTGACGATTCCCACGGTCGAAAGCAGCGCCAGAGCAAGCAGCAGCGCCACCGTCCCCAGATACAGCGAGCGCAGAGTCGCCAGCGCCCCCAACAGCACGGCCGGGTCGAGTTCGTCTTGTCCCAGCTGCGCAGCAAGATTGTGGGCATACCAGGCCAGCGGCGATTGCAAGTCGTCGGCGTCATTGCCGCTCTGCTCCGCCATCCAGAGCGACAGCCGGCCCAGGGTCGACTCGGTCACGAGTTCGTCATCGCTGGGCAAGGCGCGATAAATCCCCAACAAGCTGATTGTCAGCGCCAGCGCCAGCAGAATCGCGCCCAGCAAGAGCGGTCTGCGCAGAGACTGCCAGCGCGCATGCGGCATCGTCGGCGCAATGGCGAGCCCGCTCATGGGAAAGCTGCTATTGCCCAGCGCAAGTCAAGACACCTCCACCAGCGCGTCCGCCATGATGTCCAGGGCGATATCGACATCGGCGCGGCTGACATTCAGGTGCGGGGCGATGCGCACGGCATTGCCATACAAACCGCCCTTGCCCAACAGCAGGCCGTGTTCTTTGCAGGCATCGACGAAAGCCACCGTGACGGCGGCATCGGGCGCGTTGTCGGCGGGCCGCACAAATTCCAGCGCCTGCATCAAGCCCATGCCCCGTGCCTCGCCGATGATGGGGAACTCGGCGGCGAATTCTGCCAGTCGCTCGGCGATTCGCGCGCCCTGCACGGCGCAATTGGTGGGCGTGTCATGCGCCTGCATGTATTCGATAGTCGCCAGCGTTGTCGCCATGGTGACGGGGTTGCCGCCAAATGTCGAGAAGGTCAGCCCAGCCACGGCATCAGCCACTTCGGGCGTGGCGATGGTGCAGCCGATAGGACTGCCGTTGCCCATGCCCTTGGCGAAGGTCATGATGTCGGGTTCGATGCCAAATTGCTCGATGCCGAACCACTTGTCGCCGGTGCGTCCCCAGCCCGTCTGCACTTCATCGGAGATGAACAAACCGCCGGCTTCTTTGATGATGGGCAGCACGCGCCGGAAGTAATCTGCGGGAGGGATGATAAAGCCGCCCGCGCCTTGAATCGGCTCGGCAATGAAGGCGGCGATGCGCCCCTGCGTGATGGTGGCGATCGTCTCTTCCAGGTCGTTCACGCACAGATCGACCACCTGCTCTGCCGACAATCCAGCCGGCGCGCGGAAGGTATAGGGATTGCGCACATGCTTGATGTAGGGATCGACAACGCCGCCCAAGCGCCAGGGACGCTGCCCAGACAGGCTCATGCCCAGCAGGGAACGCCCGGAATAAGCGTGGCGCAGGGCGATGATGACCGGGCTGCCGGTGTACATGCGCGCCGCCAGCACCGCCGTCTCGTTGGCTTCGGTGCCGCTGTTGGTGAAGAAGCATTTCTGCAGGCGTCCCGGCGTCAGCTCGGCGACTTTTTCCGCCAGCGCGACCATGGTCTCGTTGACATAGATGGTCGAGGTGTGCTGCAGCTTTTGCAGCTGCGCCAGCGTGCGCTCGGTGATTTCGTCGTTGCAATGCCCGACCGACACAGTCAGGATGCCGCCGAAGAAGTCGAGGTAGCGGACGCCGTCGATATCCCAGATGTATTGGTCTTTGGCTCGCTCTGCCACCAGCGGTTTTTCGCCATGATAGGGCGCTGTCGCCGCGAACATCACGCGCTGATACCGCTCCATGATTGCTGCCGTGCTAGTCATGCATTCTCTCCATTAAGGCTGCGTGTTGATACTCGAATGTCTAGTCTATTGTACAGCAGGCACCACAACTGACAAAGTGAGCGCGATAAGTCCATACGTGGGGGGAAATGCAACCCCCCTCGGTCCCCCGACAGGTCAGGGGGAAGCACATACCTTGACTCCCCTCCCTGACTCGTCGGGGAGGGGCTGGGGGAGGGGTTTGGGGTGGGGCTGGGGTTTGAGCGCGGGGCTGCTCAGCCGACCAGCCGCTTCACCACGGCGTGCGCATGCGTGGTCAGGCGCGATTCTGGCAGCAGCCCCTGCGGACGAAAGCGCAGCATCAAGAGCAGGATGATGCCATAGGCGATATAGCGCACATAATTCAGCTCAATCGGCGAGCCGCGCATGTTCAAGCCGATGGCAGCGACTTGCGTAACGCGATCCAGCAAGGCCAGCAGCGCCGCGCCCAGCAGCGCCCCGCGATTGCTGCCCACGCCGCCCAGCACCACCATCACCCAGATATCCAGCGTCATGGTCACGCCATAATCGTTGGCGTTGACAAAGCCCGTATTCAGCGCGAAGAGCACGCCCGCAAGCGCCGCAATCGCCGAGCCGATCAACATCACCTGGGCGCGCGCCAGCGAAATCTGTTTGCCGAGTCCGCGCGTCAATGTCTCATCTTCGCGCAGCGCCTTTAGCAGACGCCCAAATGGCGAGTGCAAAAAACGCTGGCAGACAACATGCGCCGCCAAGGCCAGCGCCAGCACCAGCAACATGAACAGAATCGAGCTGGAGCGCGGGTCGTCCAGGAAGTAAAAAGGCTGCGCGATGCCAGAAATGCCATTGTGCGAGCAGATCAAATCATCGGCGGCGCGCACCACAATGCGCAGGGTCTCGCTGCCCACCAGCAGCACCAGCGCCAGAAACCACTCTTCTTTCAAGCGCAGAGTCACATAAGACACGGCGAAGCCCAGCGCCCCCGCCAGCAGCGCCGCGATGAGGAAAGTCAGGCCGAGGTTGACGAAGCCGGCCGCCGGCTGCTGCGCCATGATGACGCTGCGCAATTGCAAGGCCTCGCCCATGCTCGCGCCGCAGGGATGGGGAGCTGCCTGTCCCGCGATCAACGGCAGCAAGCGCGTATAAGTCACGCCGGCTGTGTAGGCCCCCACCGACACGAAGACAGCCTGCCCGAAGTTGGGCACGCCGGCCACGCCATATTCCAAATTCAGGCTCAGCGCCATCAAGGCATAAATGCCGAACAAGGTCAGCAGCGCGATCAGCGTCGCGCCCAGATCGATGCTCATCTTCCCAGCTCCTGGCGGCGTTTCAGCAGCTGTGTGAAGCCTTGCGGGCGCAGCAGCAGCGCCAGGATGATGATGATGAAAGGGATGGCCGGCTTCAGCGCCAGATCGACGCCCAGGTTGGAATTGAGAAAGAGCATCAGTGTATTTTCGGCGAAGGCCACCAGGTAAGCGCCCAGGATCGTGCCGGCGAAGCTGGACAAACCGCCCAGGATCGCCGCGGCGAAGGCGGACAAGATTGCCAGCCAACCCATCAGCGGGCTGGGCGCGGTGTACATGCCCCACAATGCGCCGGCCACGCCCGCCAATGCGCCCACCAGCAGCCAGCACTGGCTCTTGACGCGCTCGACCGGGATGCCGATGATGCGCGCCAGCTCGGCATTGTTGGCCAGCGCCCGCATCTCTCGCCCCAGCGCCGTGCGATTGAGCAGCAGCGTCAGCAAGATCACCAGGACGATGCTGGTCGGCAGCACCAGCGCGAAGACATTGGTGATGATCAAGAAACCATCGCGGAAGACGATCTGCAGCGGGATGCGGATGCGCAGGTTGAACAAGTTGAAACTATCGGCCAGCGTGAATAGGCCATAGCGGATGATCAAGCCCAGCGCAAAAGAAGCCAGAATCAGCGTATACAGCGACAGATTCTGGCTTTCCAGCGGCTTGAAGACGGCGCGATGACTGACAGCTGCCACCAATGCGCCGACCAGCGCCGCCGCCAGCAAGATCAGCAGAGGATGCGCGTCAATCGCCAGCGAAACCACCAGCGCCGCGTATGCGCCCAC
>DAOUJB010000262.1:0-6045 GCA_034423155.1 Anaerolineae bacterium
GTCAGCGGTTTGGCGGCGGCGGCGATGCTGCGGTTGAGGTTTTGGCGGGTTGGCGGCTCTTTGGGCAGCTTGATATCGACGCCGGCATCGTCAAATTCTTTCTGCACGATGTCGACAGTTTCCGCCCAGATCTTGCGGAACTTGGCGACATGCTGACCGAGCACATACGACCAGTGGATCATGCGCTTGGGACCGGCGAAGACCAGCATGATTAAGAGGATCGCCACAAAGTCCCACGCCCCGACGCCCAGGATGTTCATGCGTCCCCTGCCTCTGGCTCTGCGACCGTGTCTACTTGCGCAGTGTCCGCCGTCAGCGCGCCCAGCACGCCGTGCACAAAGCTGTGGGCATTTTCCGCGCCAAATCGACGCGCCAACTGCACAGCTTCGTTGACGATGACGGGCACGGGCGTATGTCGCCGCTGCATGAGGTGTTCATAAAAAGCCATGCGCAGGATATTCCTGTCGATGACCGCCACCTGGTCGATCGGGAATTCCGGCGCGTATTCTTGCAGCATCGCGTCGATGGTCAGCTTGTTTTCCAACACGCCCTTCACCAGCCGGCGGATGACAGGGCGAACCTGTCGGGATTCGTCGCTTGCAAAGAAATGCGCATCCATGACGGCCGCAAGGGAATGGTCGGTCGTGTCCAGTTCATACAGAATCTGCAGGCTGGCGCGCCGCGCAATCGAGCGGTCGGTGCGGCTGATCTCCGGCTCGACCAGCTCCGATGTGACCGCGATATCATCTTCTTCCGGCTGCAAGTGCATCAATGGCAGGGGAAGCTCTACTCGAATACTGTCGCTCACGCTGCCTCGTCATCGCTTGTCTGCCAAAGTCGCCATCAGTATAGCCCAAAGTCTGCGCCTTATCCATAGCAGCGGCTGGCGGCTCCAAGAGCAAACGCTCCAAATCTCTTGCCACCGAAGCGCCGCTCAGATTCGAAAGCAGTAGGGGCGATACTTGTATCGCCCGTGTAACATTTGGGCGACTCAAGAGTCGCCCCTACACAATTCCATTTGATAGTCACATTACTTTCTTGGAGTTGCTTCTGCGCCTTTGTGGATAATACGCAATCTATTGCGATTCCATGGCCAGCTGGGGCATGGCAAGTCGCGGACCTTCCAGCCTTCCCGCGCAGGCAGACGGCATCTACAATACAGGCGAAGGCAGCCCCTTGTTTGTGAGGTCATTTTGTGATGTCGGCTCGGCCTAGTCCAGCGGAACAACCAGCGCTGGTCGTTGAAAACATCAGCAAATTCTTCCACCTGCCCCAGCCACCCCTCTGGAAGCGGATGCTGGGCGCGCGCGTGGAGCTGCCGACGCCGGGCGAGCTGCCAGCCACGGGCGAGGGCGAAAAAGCGCCTGTCGCCGCTGTCGACCATGTTTCGTTCACGATAGAGCGCGGCGAGATCTTCGGCGTGCTGGGACCCAATGGATCGGGCAAGTCGACGCTGATCCGCCTGATATCCACGCTGCTGACCGCCGATCGCGGCTGCGCGAAGATCTTTGGCATCGATATCCGCGATGACGAAATGGGAGTAAAGCAATTGATTAGCCGCGTGTCTGTGGATGCGGCGTTCTTCAAAAAGCTCAGCCCGATGGAGAATCTCTTGTATGGCGCACGACTCTATGGGGTGACCGGCGCTGAAGCCAAGGTAAAAGCCTACGAAATTCTGGGGCGACTGGGCTTGAAACGCGCGACCTACAGCGAGCCGATGGAAGAAATGAGCCGCGGCATGCAGCAAAAAGTCGCTATCGCCCGCGCCTTCTTGACTTCGCCCATTTTGCTGCTGCTGGACGAGCCGACCACGGGCCTCGACCCGCGTTCCAAGCGCGAAGTGCGCGCATTCATCGAAGAATTGCGGGATTCGCATGATGCCACGATTCTGATCACCACGCACGATATGGAAGAAGCCGATCTGCTCTGCGACCGCGTCTCGGTGATTCACGAAGGGCGGCTGGTTGCCACCGATACGCCCGCCGCGCTCAAACGCAGCATCGCCACCAACGGCGAGCAGCCCACATTGGAAGATGTCTTCATGCGCCTGACCGGCGAAAAACTGGTGGACCACGACGCCGTCGAAGCGCCGGGGACCTGAGGGGAGACCGCCCATGCCAAACAAGCTGCGCCGCGGCATCGCTTCCCTGCGCCTGGAGCTGCTGCAGTCGTATGGATTCATGGCGCGCAACTGGCACTTGACCAAGCGCTACTGGGGCTGGGAGGTGGTGTGGTTCTTCTACTCGCTGACCAGCGGTCTGTCTGTGGTGTTCATCGCGCAGGGCGCAGAGGCGCTGACAGGCGAAGCGCCCGGCTTTGATGTCCAATACCTGACCATGTATCTCATCATCGGTACGCTGGTTTGGCGCTATCTTTCGAATATCTTCATGCTCACCAGCGAGGTCATCGCCTGGGAACGCTGGGAAGGCACGATTGAATACACGCTGATGGCGCCCGTGCAGCGTTGGGTGCATTTGGTCGGGCAAACCGGCTATTCGCTGATCTATAGCTTGATCACAACGCTGGCGATCGGCATCGCCATGGCGCTTTTTTTCGAGCTGGACCTGTCCAATGCCAACCTGCTGGGCGCGGGCGCGGTCATCTTGGCCGGCAGTTTGTCGCTCATCGCTATCGGCATCGTGGCCAGCATATTGCCGCTGCTCTATCCGGAACGCGGCGCGCAGATGACCAGCGTGGTCGAGGCATCGTTCTTGCTGATTTCGGGCGTGTATTATCCTATCACGGTGCTGCCAGAATGGATGCAAGCTATCGCCGTGATATCGCCCGTTACTTTCGTGCTGGACGGGACGCGGGCGGCTGTGCTGGAAGGTGCGAGCCTGGCCGAGTTGTGGCAATACATCGTGCCGCTGCTGATATTGGGCGTGTTGGCGCTGCCGATTGGCTTGCGATTGTTCCGCGCGGCGGAGAATTATGCCAAGCGCACGGGCCGGCTAAAGCGAGTTGGCTAGGACCGCCAGGCACGGCGCAGCAGATTGGCATAATTGTCGCCGGGCGTGATCTGCCCGAGCAGGCTGGCCCGTTTGGCACCGGTCAGCGCGGGCAAAGTCGCCTTCCGCCCATGCCAGGTTTCGTGTGCCAGCACGGCAAACACCAGCGCCTCTTTGAAATCGCTGTTCATGCCGATGTCTTCGTGCGTCAGGATGCGCGCCGGATGCAGCAACTGCCGCAACATGCGCACCATCACGGGGTTGCGCCGTCCGCCGCCGCCCAGGATGACTTCGTCGATCTTCGCGGGTGCGAACCGCTGGTAGGCATCGGCGATGTTGGAAGCGGTCAAAGCTGTCAGCGTGGCGATGATATCCTTGCCGTCCAAGCCGCGCGCCAGGGCAGCCTGCACAAGTTCTTTCGCCGCGGCGCTGCCGAAGGTCTCGCGTCCGGTCGTTTTGGGATAATCCCGCTGGTAATAAGGGTGCGCCAGCAGCTCGTCCAGCCACTCTTCATCGAGCCTGCCCTGCTCCGCCAATTTGCCGTCCCGATCGAAGGTCTGCGCGCCGTCCGTGAGTTGGGCGACAGCGATATCCAGCAGCGCATTGCCTGGTCCCGTATCAAAGGCGATTGGCGCGGAGGCGCTGTCGGACTGGGGCGGCAAGAAAGTTACATTGCCCATGCCGCCGATATTTTGTATGGCTCGCCAGCGCGTGTCATGGCGCAGCAGCAGCCAGTCGACATAACTGGTCAGGGGCGCGCCCTGTCCGCCGGCGGCGATATCACGCGCGCGAAAGTTGCTGATGATAGTGATGCCCGTGCGTTCGGCGATAACAGCCGCTTCGCCGATTTGCAGCGATGCGTTCACTTCGCCTGTGGGCAGCACATTGTGCCAAACTGTCTGCCCGTGCGAGGCGATTAAGTCGATGTCGTCAGTTGACATGCTGGCGCGTTCAAGCTGCCGCAAGATGCAATCGGCGAAGACTTCGGCCAGCTCGACATGCAGCGCGGCGATTCCCGGCGCACAACTTTTTTCGGGATCGCAACTGGCGAGGATTTGCTCACGCAACTCGCGCGAGTAAGGGAATGTGCTGGCGGAGATGATGGCTGCGCTGAGGCTGCCTGGCGCGCCGCGGATATCGCAAATGGCGACATCCAGGCCATCGGCGGAAGTGCCTGACATCAAGCCGATAATGATCACAGCGGTATCGGAGAGCTTCCGCTAGCTCAGCAAAGACTAGCTTGATTCGACATAGCGCTTGAAGTTGTCGAGGATGGCTTGCCAGCCAGCTCGCTGCATATCGACTGGGTTTTGGGATTCGGCATCGAAACAGGTGGTGACCCGCGTTGCCGCGCCACGATCTTCAAATGTGGTTTTGACCTGTCGTCCATCGCTCAGTGTGTATGCGACCAGAACACCATCAAGCACTTCATCATAAGTCGCTTCAAAGTCGAAACCGAAGCTGCCGTCTTTGGCTTCCATGCGCGTATGCAAGCGCCCGCCCACGCGCAGGTCGACTTCGGCGCTCGGGCAGCGCCAATCCCCGCTAGCGAAATTCCACTTGACGATGTGTTCGGGCTGGTTGTAGCAGCTCCAGACCACCTGGCGCGGGCGATTGACGAAGCTTTCGATGACAACTTGTTCGCTCATCAGCGATTCCTAATCAAGCGACGGCAACTGCATCATATACAAGGCGGAGAGGACAGGATTCGAACCTGCGGTACCCTATGACAGGTACAACCGCTTAGCAGGCGGCCCCAATCAACCACTCTGGCACCTCTCCAATGCTTCTTCAAATGTTAATCGATTCAAGGCGGAGAGGACAGGATTCGAACCTGCGGTACGGCGAAACCGTACAATGGTTTTCAAGACCACCGCCTTAAACCACTCGGCCACCTCTCCCCGGGCGCGTAGCCTTTCGCGATGCGGCCCCACTGATGCTAACACGCGCCACAAAAGCTGTCAATCCGCACCCGAGCAATCGCTTAATTCTTTGCCACCGAGTACACCGAGAGAAAAGCAAGGGTTTAGCTCTGTGCCTCTGTGGCAAATTGTTGTTTCGCGACTTACTCGCGCTTGCTTCTGTGCTCTTTGTGTCGAAAAATGCGCAGTACTTTGTTGAATTCACTGTAAATCCAACAAAGTATTGCAACAATCAAATGGAATCGCACAGGGGCGCCTCTTCGCAAACAGCGCCCGCCGCATCGCCTAGCCGCAAAGCCCCATCGGCGCGACATACCTGGCGGCGATCCAGCCCTGCGTCCCGTGATAATCCACCTTGAACCAGTCATCCGTCCGCGCCAGCGCCGTCAGCACAGCATTTGGGGGCAGCAGGTTGTGGCGGAAGCCCCGGGAATCGGCGAAGCTGGTGATGCGCTGTCCAGCGGGCGCGTCGCGGAAGTTCAGCATCTCGGTCGCGCGCACCATGCAATCGCTGAGGCTGCGCTCTGCGGGTTGCCCAACTGGCACAGAAGTGGGCGGCGGGCTGCCATCGGCGATTAGCGCGACCTGGCCCGCGCGGTCAATCGTGGAGCAGAGCATCCCCGCCTCGCTGAAAACCGGCAAAGTCGAGAGGGTGCGCGGCAAGGTCGTCGTGTCGACGAAGCGGATGCTGCCGCTCGAGGCGGGGAAGCAGACTTGGGTTTCTGGCGTGATCCAGCCCCAAACATCAACGACGCGGTCGGGATGGGCGGCGATCAGGTCGGGATGTCCGATAGCCCAGCCGCTGACGCGCTGGCAATTCGTGCCGGGACTCCGGTTGGTGACCTGGATTTCGGGGAAGAGGCGGGCGCAGGTATCGGGCGGCGAAAGCCTGACGGGGGTGGGCGCCATGGCCGCGCTGTCTCCGCCTCCGCCTCTGCCGCCTCCACCGCCACCGTTGCCGTTGCCGCTGCCATTGCCATTGCCATTGCCGCTGCCGTTGCCGTTGCCGCTGCCATTGCCATTGCCATTGCCGCTGCCGTTGGTGGTGGGCTGCTGTGGCGGCGGGATAGATTCAACCGCTCCGATATCGCAGCGTGAACCGAGCGGACGGTTTCTGCCAAGCAAGTCAGTGCTTACGCCAGTTACGCCAGTAAGACAGTCGACGGCGTCAATCG
>DAOUJB010000263.1:0-5133 GCA_034423155.1 Anaerolineae bacterium
GGAAGATATCGCCCTGGTCGTCCGCGCCGATCTGCCCGCCAGCGAGGTCGAAGCGGTGATCCGCCAAGCGGGCGGACGCTTGCTGAAAGATGTCGCGCTGTTTGATATCTACATGGGCGACCCGATCCCGCCCGGCAAGAAGAGCCTGGCGTATGCGCTGACTTATCAAGACGAGACGCGCACGCTGACGGACAAAAATGCCGCGCGCATCCGCAAAAAGATCATCGGCGCGGCAAAGCACCGACTCAATGCGGAACTACGGGCATAAGCTCCCCGACGAGTCAAGGGGAGGAAAGCATAGGCTACCCTCTCCGTCCCGACGGGGAGGGGTTAAACGGGCGAGTCACCGCCTCGCCCCTACGCTGTCTCTTTGGGGAGGGGCTGGGGGAAGGGTCGCTCAATAGCCTTTGGCGCGATCCAGCTGGTTGAGCAAAGGTTGGTTTTCCAGGTAACGGCGCAGATTCTCTTTGAAGACCGAGGCGGCTTTGTCGTGATAATCGCGGGTAAAGCCTGCGATGTGCGGCGTGATGACGACATTGTCCAGCGCCCAGAGCGGACTGGTGTTGGGCAA
Source organism: Anaerolineae bacterium (assembly GCA_034423155.1). GTDB lineage: Bacteria > Chloroflexota > Anaerolineae > Aggregatilineales > Phototrophicaceae > UBA6055. The sequence goes on from DAOUJB010000263.1 coordinate 572, forward strand.
AGGCTCTTGCTCGAAGACATCCAGCGCAGCGCCACCGATCACCCCCGATGACAGCGCGGTGATCAGCGCCTGCTCGTCCACCACTGCCCCGCGCGCGACATTCACCAGGATGCCGCTGGGCTTCATCGCCTCGAAGACTTCGTCGTTTATCAAGTGCTCGGTTTCGTTGGTGCGCGGCACGGTGACCACCAGATAATCGCAGTCTTTGGCCATAGAGGCGATCGTATCGGCGGGATAAATGCGGTCGGGAATGTCGCCGCTGGGGTCGCCTGTATTGGGTAGGCGGAAGGCTCTGTCTTCGGCGGTATTGCGCAGGTCGCGTTTTGAGGCCAGCACGGTCATGCCGATCGCTGCGCACAGCCGCGCCAGTTCCCGACCGATGCTGCCATATCCGACGATGCCGACTGTCTGCCGCTCCATATCGACCGGCATGAATGCTTCTGCTGAATGCTCTAGCCATTCGGCTCGGGCCTGCAAATCCAGCGCCATGCGGATTTTGTAGTTGAACATCAGCATCATCATCAGGCAATAGTGCGCCATGTTGGTGGCATGGATGCCGCTGGTCGAGGTGACGATGATATCTTCGGCTTGCATGATGGGATTGTGCAGCGCATGATTCACGCCGGCGGAATTGAGCTGGATCCAGCGCAGCTTGGGGGCTTGCTCTGGCTCGGGATAATAGCCGGTGGTATAGAGCACTTCGCTGCGAGCGATGGCATCGGGCGGGACAGTCGGGAAGTGCCGCTCGACCTGCAGGCGCGGCGAGATCTCGCGCAATTCGACGAGGATGTCATCAGAAAAGTCGATGGCGACTGTGACGACGATGCGCTCTGATTCGGGCACGGATCAACTCCCTATTTCGCGGAAGCAACTAACGCGTGGCGGACTTTGACTTGCCTTTGGATGCGCTCAATTCTGCTTATGAGCTTAGCAGGTCGCATTCCCGCGGTCAATGTGGTCGTAGTCTGGCAGGCCTCACTGCGATGCGATAAGATACTCAAGCAAACCTGTATTCCGATAGCGCACTGAGAAGTAGGCTATCGAAGTTCTGCAACAAGCAGGAGTTGTCATGGGAGAATGGGAAGACATTACAATTGCGCACCACGATAAGAAGCGCAGTCAGCCGCTTACGACCGACGATAGCGAACTGAGCAAGCAAGTGTTTGTGCTGTCAGACATACCGCCTCGCCGTTGGGCGGAGATTTGCAACGCTGCATTGGTCGCTGAGCCAGGCAGGCTAGGCAGGGTGGCAGAAGTCAAAGGTCAGGATCTATTTATCTGGGGAGGACCCAAGATCTTTGACAAGCAAGACGCCAAACACTTCCAGAAGTTGCTGGCCTATGTCAATGTAAAGTACCGCGAGACACTGGAACCTATTGATCTCAGCGGCTTGGAAGTCTTTGCTTAGCAGGGAAAGCCACTGGATTATGGACGAAAACCTCATCCTCGGTTTCGTTGGTGGCACGCTTGCCGACTTGGGTGGCGTTTGGACAGCCTACCGGTTGCTTGGGCACGCTATCCACCGCGAGCTTGACAGCCAGAGCGAACGCATCGGCAACTTGGAGACGAAGGTCAACAATGACAACAGAGAAGTGAACAGCCGTCTTGACCGTGAGATGATGCGACATTTTCAAAGTGAGAAGGAAGCTCAGGACGGACGACTCAATCTGGGCGCGCGGCTTCTGGTGATCGAATCCCAGGTGCAGCATGGCTCGGGCACGGACGATTAAACTACCAACTTGAAACTAAGCGAGGGCGCTATGGGTATGCTGGATGGCAAGGTCGCCTTGATATTCGGCGTCGCCAACAAGAATTCAATCGGCTGGGGGATTGCGCGCGCCCTGCATCGTGAAGGCGCAACGATCGCGCTGAGCTATGCCATGGACAAGCTGGCGCGCCGCGTCAAGCCGCTGGGCGAATCGCTGGGCTGCGAACTGATGCTGCAAGCCGATGTTGGCGATGCCGACGAGCTGGATGCCGTCTTTGCCGCGGTCGAAGAGCGCTATGGCAAGCTGGATGTGCTGGTGCATTCGGTGGCCTTTGCCGAGCGCGCTGCTCTCAGCGGACGCTTCGTTGATATGCGCCGCGACGCGCTGCTGAGCGCCATCGATATCAGCGCCGTCAGCCTGATCGAGCTAACGCGCCGCGCCGAACCCCTGATGCGCGATGGTGGCAGCATCATGAGCCTGACCTATAATGCCTCGCGAAAAGTCATCCCCAACTACAACGCCATGGCCATCGCCAAAGCCGCGCTGGAGGCGATTACCATGTACCTGGCGGCCGATGTGGGACGCAGCAAGATCCGCGTCAATGCCATCAGCGCCGGCGCGATCAAGACGCTTTCGGCGGGTGGTATCGCTGGCTTCCGTGATCTGTTGAAATATGCCGAGGTCACCTCGCCCATGAACGAACTGGTCAGCCAGGCTGATGTGGGCGATTTGGCGCTGTTCTTGGCGTCGGATTTGTCGCGGCGAATCACCGGCGAAGTCATCTATGTCGATGCCGGCTACAACATCATGGGCTATACCGATGTCGAGGCCTTGATGCAGGCGGATGCCTAGTCCAGGGACAGCGACAACATACCCGCGACCCGATCGCCCGGAACAAAATTGCTGCGGAAGCTCTCGCGCTTGACACGATGCAAGCTCCAGGCAGAACACAATATGCCGAGCAGGCCGACGACAAAGACAATTCCATAGGCGGGCGCATACTCCCCAGAAAAGCCCTTACCGATTTCCAAAAGAACGCCGCCGCCAGCCACGCCCACGCCGCGCGCGATCGTCACGCAGAAGGACCAGAAGCCCAGAAATGTGCCGGCGCGTCCGCTCGGGCTCATGTCCATCATCATGCCCAGCGTGCCGATATTCCACACGCCCAAGCCAAAGCCCAGCAGCAGCAGTGAGGGCATGACCAAGGCTTGCATGGTCAGCAGCGAAGACGCGGATAAGCTCAAATAAGCCGCCGCCAGCACAATCAATCCCAGCATGGATGCGTTGCTATGCGTAAAGCGCGCGGACATGCGCATCAAAGCCAGCGTGCCAAACGAACTGAAGATAGCTGCTGTGCCCCAGTAGGCTGAGTAGCGATTGGTCTGGCTGGCATCAATGCCGAAGACCTGTCCCGCGAAGGGCTCGAGCACCGAGTCCTGGAAGAAGGCAAAGAGCATCGACATGGTCAGATAGAGCAGAAAATGCCGCAGAGGCGGGCTGCGCCACACCACCGACAGATCGGCGCGCAGGCTACTCTTCAGATTGTCAGGTACAGGGACAGGGGCTTCGGTCGTGCGTCGTTCTTCGCCCAGCATGGATATGACCCACAGCAGGCACATCGCCGCTGCCGCCGCCAGAAACAAAGTCAACACGGCATCGGCGCTGTAGCCGAGCGCGGCATTGGCTTGCTGTGGCAGCAGCACGCTGAAGAATATGCCGCTGACGGCGAAGCCAATCAGCAGAAAGGTCCAGACCAAGCCAACTGCGCGCCCACGCTGATGCTGCGCGGCACGGTCATAAATCAAGGCCAGGAAGGTGCTGCCAGAGATGGCATTGCCCAGGCTGAATAGCAAGAAACTGACAGCCAGCGCCAGCCAAACAACCGCCGCGACCGGCTCGCCTAGGCTTTGCACCAAGTGCGCCGTGACAAATCCCAGCGCCAAAGTGCTCATCACCATCATCGCCCGTCCCAGCCATATCCAGAACAAGCGCCGGTAACCGCCAACCGAATGCGTATCTGACCAGCGACCGGCCAGTACGCCCAGTGGCGCCAGAAAATAGCGCAGGCCCGTCAATAAACCGACCAGCGCCGCGCTGAAACCCAGGTCGGCAACCATGATGCGATTCCAGACGCCCGTGGTCAAGACATCCGCCATGCCCGAGCCCAAATGAAACAGGGCGATCTTCAAGTTGCGGCCAACGGGCAGATGAGGGGTATTGGGTGTTGTCATCGGTAATTCTGAATGGTGTGAGAGGTAATGTCGATTGGGCAATCGTAGGACTTTCGAGCCAACGCGTCAAGTGGCGAATTGCCACGGGCACAGCAGGTATCTTTAACCCACCAGACTCCTGCGAGCCTATGCTATACTGAATACAGAGCGACTCATCACAAAGCGAGGACACAATGTTTCAACACCGGCCTTTCAATAAAATTGTCGTGCCCACGGATGGCTCTGCCTGGAGCGAGCGCGCCGTGCCCTACGCCGTTGACTTTGCGCGCATCGGCGGCGGCGAAGTGATTCTCTTGCATGTTTTCACGCCACCCATGCACGAATTTGTCGATTCGCTGGCAATCGCTGGCGAATATGAGTTGGCGAACCGCATCCGCGAAGAAATCAAGCAGCACTTGCTAAACCTGCGCAATGAAATCCGCGCAGAGGGCGTGGGCTGTCGTCTGCACATCATCGACGCGGTGGGCGTGGCGCAGCATGTCATCGAATACATCGAAGAAGAAGAAGCCGATTTGGTCGTCATGACGACGCATGGGCATTCGGGCTTGGTGCGGCTGGTCTTCGGCAGCGTCGCCAACAAGGTCATGCACGATGTCAATGTGCCGGTGCTGGTGATCCGCCC
>DAOUJB010000264.1:0-21692 GCA_034423155.1 Anaerolineae bacterium
AGAGTGACATTACAGTCATAACGCACCTCAAAAGGACCAAAGCTGGATGTGTAATCAATCCACACACCTCCATAGTTTGCACCCCGTACCGTCATACAGGAATCGCCGCCTTGTTGCCTCAACACGGCAACCACATCCGCCGATGCGCGCAACCTCCAATGCCACTTGCCTCTCGCCATTGGGAACGCCGATGCCGTGATCGCCCCTCCTCTGCCTTCAAAGAAGTAATTCTCAGAGCCCGATTGCTGCGGCGCTTGCTGTGGAGGCGGGTCGTCTGCAGCTGCTGGCTCGCTCGCCGCTGGTGCTGGGGGCGGTGTGGCGATCGGCTTCGAGCTCAGCACCTGGCTAAGCCGCGCAATCCAGCGATCCGTGCCAATCTGCAGCCAGCAGAATTCTTCTCCACGCGCCGAACCGACAACGGACACAGTGTCGTGCTGCAGCGTATCGACTTTGTCGAATGTCGTGCCGGGGCCGCTGCGCACATTGATAAAGCCATTTACATAGGCGCTGTCGCCCGCGTAGCAGGCAACCATTGTAGCTGGGTCTGGCTGCTCTGTATCCTCTTCTTCGTCTTCCACCGCCTCTGTCTCAGTAGCCTCTTGCGCGTCTGGTGGTGGTGGCGGACACTCTTCCACTATCCTGTCCAGCCAAGCCTCTATCTCCTCGTCAGTCTGCACCAATACCTCTTGGTCGAGCCGCCTGATGCACTGCGAGCGCGTCTCTGTCTGTGTCATCGCAGGCGCGGAAAGTAGTGCGAAAAGTGCAAAAATCATCATCAAGCGTTTCATGTGAGACTCCCTGAGTGCGAATACTGCTTTTATTGTATCAACTCAGCGTGATTTCGCCATGTACTCAACAAGCTCGGCGCACTCGGCGGCAAAGCTCTTCTCAGTAAGTCCAATAAAGTAATGCAACAATATGAAGGTACGTAGTAGGGGCGACTCAAGAGTCGCCCACATGTACAATGGCATCATAGTGGGCGAGACAAGTCTCGCACCTACAGATATCGAATCAGAATAGCATCGCCCTTTTTTGCATGACTTATTTGATGCTACTTCGGTGGCAAAGCCATTAGGGTATTGCTTCCTCCTGACCCGTCGGGGGGACCGAAAGGGGTACCAAATCCCAGCGCGCCGGCAGGTAAATCAGACCGCGATTTTCCAGTTGCTCGATGACGGCGCTGTGCCCCTCGACATTGAAGGAAAAGGCATACGACACGGCATCGATCACAGGTCCTGCCACTTCGTGCGCGCGCAGGTCGACCCAGTATTGCCCGGGCAGCAGGTTGATATGGTCGATCTGGCATTCCAGCGCGCAATCTTGCGTCAGAGCCAGTTGGCGGCGCGTCGACATGGGCACATCCACGAAGCTGAGCACCGTGCCGGCGGGGTCGATGATGCGGATGGAAAAGACATAATGCGGCGTCGGCTCGTTGACTTGCAGCGCGATGCGAAACAAAGCCGAATCGCCAGTGGCAATGCTGCTTATAGCCTGCCGCGTCTGCACATCGTGCATGCTGATGCCCGCCACGCGGAAGCTGCCGGTGCCTTCGCGCTGGGGGGCGCTGATGACCGTCCTGTCGTCGATGATCGTCGAGCGGTCCATGGAGCTTTCGAAGTAGGCATTCAGGATGTCGTGGGGCGAGCCTTCGGCATCAATGCGCCCATCTTTGATGTAGAGCGCGCGCTGGCAGATGCGCTCGATGGCATAAGGATTGTGCGTGACGAAGATGATGGTCACGCCACTGTTCGCCAGCTCGTCCATGCGATTGAGGCACTTTTTGCGGAAGTTGACATCGCCCACCGAAAGCACTTCGTCGATCAGCAAGATCTCGGCATCGACATTGACGGCCACGCTGAAACCGAGACGCGCCTGCATGCCGCTGGAATACTGCCAGACCGGCTGGTCCAGCCAATCGCCCAACTCGGAAAATTCTTCGACATCGGGCATTTTGGCGTCCATCTGGCGCGAGGTGAAGCCCATGATCGCACCCAGCAGCTTGATATTCTCGCGCCCGGTCAGCTCGCGGTGGATGCCAGACGACAGCTCGATCATGGGGAAAAGTCGACCATTTGCCTTGACGCTGCCATGCGTGGCCGGGCAGACGCCGGCGATTAGCTTGAGCAGGGTGCTCTTGCCAGCGCCATTCTTGCCCACGATGCCCAGCGACTCGCCTTGCTCGATGGCGAACGACACCTCGCGCAGCGCCCAGGGACCATAGGCTTCGCGGTCATTGGCAGCCCCGCCGCGCAATCGATCCCAGCGCTGGCGCAGGTAGGGACGCAGCGGAAAGCCATAGCGCTTCCACAAATCGCGCGCTTCGACAGCCAGTTGCTTAGGCATGGGCGCTATACCACATCGGCGAAGTAACGCGACATCGTATTGAAAAGCGGGAAAGCCACCAGCAAGCCCAAACCGATGATGATGAGGCTGGTCAGCAGCAGGTTCAGATCGGGCGCTTGTCCGAAGACAAATACGCGCCGAAAGCCATCAATGACGCCCACGGCTGGATTGAGCGTGTGCAGTAGCTGCATATTGGCTTCCAGCTCGCCACTGCCATAGATGACGGGCGTGAGAAAGAGCCACACCTGCATGATCTGCCCGATGCCATGCAGCAGGTCGCGCCGATAGATGGTGATGGCAGAAACGCCGATGCCCACCGTCCACGACAGCAAGCCCAGTTGCAGCACCAGCAGCGGCAACCACAGCCAGGCGGCGGTGATGGGGATGCCCAGCAGCTGCAAGGCGACCACTAGCACCACAGCCGCCATCAAGAAGTCGAAGAAGTTGGTGAGCAAGACGACAAAAGGAAAGATCTGGCGCGGCACGGGCATCTTGCGCAGCAGGTTGCCATTGGAAATCACGCCATAGGGGATGCGCACGACCGAGCTTTGAAAGAAGGTCCAGGGCACAGTCGCGGCGAAGACAAATGCCAGACGCGGCGCGCCTTCGCTATCGACATTGACCAAGCCGCCCAAGAAGCTGTAAATGGCTGTCGCCAAAATAGCCGGGATGATCGCCCACAGCGGACCCAGCACAGTGCGGCGATAGCGCGCGCGGATATCGCGGCTGACCAGCGCAATCAGCAGATGCCAATAGCTCAGCCAGCGTTGACGCCTGTCGGCAGACGGGTTGTTGTTCGACCAGCGGCTCATCGCGCTCCCTGTTTGCTGCGCGTCTATTATCGCGGCGATTCTGGTTTTTTACAGGTTGTGCTGGCGCATTCATCAGGGAGATTTCGCTACCTGGCAAGCCGCATGCGCCTGCCGCAGCAGCAACTTCATCTGGCGCAGCGTTTGTTCGCGGCTGGCTTGCTGCGCGCGTAGCGGCATCCCATAGCGCACGCAGATCTGCGCATCGCGATACCAGGCGAACATCATTTGCAGGGTCGCCGCCAAAAAGTTGCGCTTGTCTTCTTGTCGATAGCGCCGCACCAGCGGATTGTGCAGCGCGCGCTGCGATAGCACGCCAGCCACAGCCAGCGGCACGATCGTCAGCTCGGGCACATGCCGCGCGAACAGGTCGATGCTGTGCGTCCAGTTGGGCAGGGAGGCGAGAGCGGCCCCCAAGTCCAGCGCGGGATCCGCTTCGATCTCGCCACGCGGAAAAAGCAGCAGCGAGCCGCCGCTTTGCAGATGCTGGATGGATTGGCGGATCGCGGCGTGGGGGCGCGCCTCGTCCACCACGATGACAAATTGGCGGAATTGCGCCAGGCCGGGCAAGATGCCAAAATCTTTCGCCAGCAGCAAGGTATCGTGCCGCGGCAAAGCCAGCAACGCCGCATGCGCATCGCCCAAGCCCGCGTGATTGCAAACCAGCAGCAGCGGTCCCGCGTGAGGGATGCCTTCTGCGCCAGCAATGTGGATGCCCTCGGCGGCGATCTCCACCAGCCAGCGACAGGTGCCCTGCAAGTGGCGGTCGCGCGCGATCATGCCTTCCATCTTTAAGCCCAGCCGCACCAGCTCCAGCACGAAAGGCAGGCAAAGCGCATGCAGCAGCGCATTCAGCACAGGACTCTTGCAGCAGAAAGCCTCGACCACCGAAGTAGACATGGCGCGGTATAGCGGCCAGGCGGACATGTTTTTGCTACCCCTTCCCCTGACCTGTCTGGGGGTGGGCGAGTCACTGCCTCGCCCCTACACCGACGCTTTGAGGGACCGAGGGGGGTAGACCTAGCCTTTCAGCTCGATGGCGGCGGGACGCGTCTGGGCGGCACGGATGCGCGCGAGATCGAACTTCTGCCCGCGGTCGAACTTGTAGATGCCGTTCTGTTCTTGATAAATGTCCGTCAGCTGCGTATAGCAATAGCCGAACATATCGACATCGTCCAGCAGAATAGCGCACAGCTGCTCGAAGCGCTCATAAAATGCTTCTAGGCTGCTCGGTCTGGTGCCATAGCCCCAGCTGTCTTCGCCTTCTTGCACATCCGGATTCCACCAGATGCCGCCGAATTCGCTGACGAAGTAGGGCTGCCCGCGATAGGCGATCGACCAGCGTGTATTGCCCACCATCCGCGCGGGTATCCCCCACTGGCCCGCATCGTTCAGATAGGGCTTGCCTTCTGCCAGGCCGCTGTGCCGCTCGCGGAATGCCTGCGGGTCTTGCGTGTAATCGTGGCTGTCATAGACATCGGCTTCGGGCACGCGGTGCGAATAACCCGAAGTATCCAGGACGGGGCGCGTGCTGTCGAAGGCTTTGGTCGCCAGGTACATGCCGCGCGTGACATCGTCCAGCGCCGTGATGCGGTCGGTGAGCGTCTGCCAGGTTTCGTTGAGCGGGCACCAGCCGACGATGCTGGGGTGCGAATAATCGCGCTCCAGGCATTCCAACCACTGGGTGATGTAGTCGGGACCCGGCGTCTGATGCTCGCCATTGAGCGGGCCATTGCCGCTGCAGCCCCAATCGCCAAATTCGCCCCAGACGATATAGCCCAGACGGTCGGCGTGATACAAGAAGCGTTCTTCAAAGACTTTTTGGTGCAGGCGCGCGCCGTTGAATCCCGCCGCCATGCTCAGCTCGATATCGCGTAGCAGAGCGGCATCGTCGGGCGCGGTCATGATGCCATCGGGATAATAGCCCTGGTCGAGCACCAGGCGCTGGAAGACCGTCTCGCCATTGATCTGGATGGCTTTGCCGACGATAGAAATGGCGCGCAAACCGGCATACGACCGTGCGCTGTCGATTGTGTCGCCGTTGCTGTCCACCAGCTCGATCTGCAGATCGTACAAGTGCGGGTCGGCGATAGACCAGGGGCGCAGACGATCGGCCGAGATTGCCAGGTCGAGGCGCGGCGCCAGGTCATAGGCAGCGCTGCACTCGGCAGTGACGACAACGCCCGCGGCATCGGACAAAGTGGCGCGCAGTCGCAGGTCTGGCGCATTGCCGCTGATAGGCTGCTCGAGGCGGATGGTCGCGTTGGCCAGGTCGGGCGTGATGCGCGGCCGCCGCAGCGAGCGTTCTGGTACGGGCTCCAGCCAGACCGACTGCCAGATGCCGGTGGTGCGCACATACACCGCGCCGCTGGGTCCATAGTCGCGGGTTTGTTTGCCGCGCGGCTGGGGACTGGACCTGTCATCTCTTGCCCGCAGCACAATCGTGATGGCGTCGCCAGCCTCGGCCACGCCGCTCAGGTCGCAACAGAAGGGGCTGAATCCGCCGCGATGTCGGCCTACTTCCACGCCGTTGACCCAGACTGTGCTGTCATAGTCAACTGCCTGGAAGTGCAGCAGAATGCGCCGGCCCGCCCACTCGGCTGGAATCTGCAGGCTGCGCCGATACCAGACCGCGTGCATAAAGTCGGGATTTTCGATGCCCGACAAAGCCGATTCGGGGCAGAAAGGCACGATGATGCGGTCGCTCAGCTCGCGTTCTCGCAAGCCGCGTTCCAGGCCGCTGTCGCCCGGGTCGATCTCGAATTGCCATTCGCCATTCAGGCACAGCCAGTCATCGCGCATGAATTGCGGGCGCGGATATTCGCTGCGGGGGATATCGGACATGGTCTACTCCTGCGCTTGGGTCTGTTTCATGCTACCCCCACCCCCAAACCCCTCCTCCATTACGGAAGGAGGGGCTTTTTTCAATGGCTTCCGAAGTGGAAGCGGGGTGGATTTACGCTGCGCTACTCGAACAGGGCGAAGTCTTCCAGACGGGTCTGGGCATCGGCCAGCGCCTGCTCGGGCGTCTTTTCGCCGATGAAAGCGGCGGACAGCTCTTCGTCCATGATGGATTCAAAAGCTGTGCTCCAATTTTCGCGCGGCGGGATGACAGCGCTGGGGACGAATTCGGCGTATTCCTGACGGTGCGGATAGCCGTTGTAGACATCGCTTTCGACGACTGAGGTGTTGACCGCGGAGTGACCGGTGCGCGCCCACTCAATGTTGTTGTCATTGAGATAGTCGAGGAAGGTCAAGGTCGCTTCGAGCGTCGCGGGATCGGGATCGCCACCTTGCGGAATGATCCAGGCATGGCTGCCAGCCCAGGCGGCCGGCTGGTCGTACACGGTGGGGAAATTGTGCACATAGTAGTTCTTCAGCGGGGCTTCTGGATCGGCGACTTGGTTGTCGTAGAAGTTGACCACCCAGGTGCCATTGATATGGCCGCCATTTTCGCCATTCAGGAAGATTTCCTGCGCCGCGCCATAGTCGACATTGTCGGTGATGTGCCCTTCGTCGCGCAGCATGATCAGGAAGTTCAGCGCGTTCAAGCCCGCTTCCGTGTTGATGTTGGGCATGCCGTCGTCGTGTGCCACGGTGCCGCCTTCTTGCTGATAGACCAGCGCCATCCAGTTGCGGCTCAAGCCATTGGTCCACATGCCAAGGAAGGGCATTCCAGTCGCTTCTTTGAAAGTCTCGGCGTGCGACATGAACTCGTCCATGCCATAGGGGATATCGGGACTGCCGTCGTCATTGACCAAGCCAGCCGCCGCCCAGTGGTCGACATTGATGTGCCATAGGTGGCCGTGCAGATCCAAGGGGATGCCATACAGCTCGCCATTGAATTCGACGAAACCGCGGGCGCTGTCGGTCAGGTCATCGGCATCGATGCCGGCACCAGCCAGCACATCGCTCAAGGGCGTCAACAGACCGCGCGAGGCGTAGTTGGGAATGCGGCGACCGTGCAGCACCATGATATCCGGCGGCGTGCCAGCGGCCAGGTTGGCGTTCCGTTGGCGCGATCTTGTCAATTCAGACAGGCTAATTGTTGCGCGAAAACGAAGTCAATAAAATGATATACTTTTGTATATCACATGTCTTAATAGACAAAGTTCCTCATAATGCGCTACAATGCCAGACTTACGCTGCCAACCCGAAAGGTACTACTCATGTTTCGCAAAATTTCTTTGTTCGCTCTGCTGCTGCTGGCCGTGCTGCTAACACTTTCTGCAGGACAGGCGCAGCACGCCATCCCCAAGCCCACACTTAACCAGGACGGCGCGACCCTGTCCTGGCAGGCGCACCGCAACGCCGTAGGCTACCGCATTCGCTGGCGCGCCGGGTCCGAAGACTGGGCGTGGAAAGACCTCTTCCAAACCGGATACATCCGCTACACCTTCACCGACCTTCAATACGACACCGATTATGAGGTGCAGATACGCGCCAACGACGTCAAGGGCTTCCATAGCGAATGGTCAGACCCCGTCACCGTCCGCATCAATACCCCGATCCAGCCCCTCCCCGCGCCGCAAAATCTCCGTGTCGAGGGCTACACCATCCTCTGGGACGCGGTCGAAAACGCCAGCAATTACGCCGTGCTGCTCAAGACCCTGGCCGGCGGGCCGCCCCCGCAAATTGTCGCAGATACCAAGTTCGATATCCCCAACCCGGTCGAGGGCAAATATTACGTGGTCACCGTCCAGTCCAAAGGCGATGGCGTCCGCTATGTGGAATACGGCGGAGTCACCGAAGTAATGCAGTTTTTCGCTTATCCGCCGCCAACGCCAATCCCCACCGCAACGCCAGAACCGACCAGCCCGCCGCCAGAACCGACCACAGAACCACCGCCGCCTGATGACCCGCCGCCGCCCGATGACCCGCCACCCCGCGATCCGCCGAGACGGGAAGACCCCCCACCACGCGATGATCCCCCGCCACGCGATGAACCTAGAGTGCGCCCGACCACGCCACCTAGACCCACTGTCCCGCCGCCGCCGACCACTTGCCCCAGGAAATGCGGCGCGTCATCAGGCACCTGGACAACATCGTATTCAAAGCAACAAAGCGTGGGCAACAACAGATGCAGGATGCACTACTATGTACGAACGCTTGTACAGGTCACATGCACGAAATGCGGACAGGTCGTTTCCAAACACAACGAGATCGTCAGCGATGTTCGCATAAACTCGTCACTCCCCTACCCCTGCTAATCAGCATCTGCCATACTTGACGAGGGAAAGTTTTATAATTGGGCGTTCCCTCGTCATTCTCTAATATGCGATATCTAATCCTGCTGCTTGTTCTTTTGTTTTGCTACTTAATCCCGCCCGCTGCGGCAGATCGAGATTGCGACTGGCACGCCGCCAATGACGCACCCCCCGACTACGCGCATTACGATGCTGTACATGACTACGACGGCGATGGCATTGGCTGCGATACGATCACTGGCGAAGCGCAAATAAAACCAGTGACGCAGGAAGAATTAGACGCGATAGTAGAAGCGGTTGCAGAAGAGCTTGAGACGCAGCCAGACGATGAGACCGCTGCTGTCCCGTCCGTGCCATCTGTTGCCTTGCGCGCCAACAGCAACTTCCGCAGCGGCCCCGGCTTGGCATTCGTCACCGTCGGTGGCGGCGCGACCGGCAGCGTCTACGAGTGGACGGCAGCGCAGTACGGAGCGGGCGGCTACATCTGGTACAAGCTCGTTTTGCCCGCCGGCGCAGGCTGGGTACGCGGCGATCTGGTCGACCTGCTTAATGCGGGCAATATCCCCGAATCAACGCCAATCCCCACCGATTCCCTCTGAATCGCCAGAATCCGCCCGCGAGAATCGCCTGAGGGAGATAGCGTAGAGGATGCCAAAAGGCAGGAGAAGCGGCAACTTGACACCAGCCTGGTGGCCCGATTGGAGCAGCCAATATGGCATGCTCAAAGTCTGGCAAGTCGATGCCGAGGGCACTTTTCTCGATGGGCGCAGGCTTTCCCAAGTCACGATCGGCGATCTGGATTTGCCAGCCCGCCCCTACATTGCCGTGCGCATCGGCGTGGACGACGAGGCAGAAAACAAAGGCGGGATGAATATTTTCGGCCGAGCCTTCGGCAATCATCCGCAAGACATCGTCCTGCAGATTGATTTTTGACTCTTCACAAGCGCTATCATGCGGATGTTTCCGCAGGCAATGGCCCGACAATCGCCCGGCAGCCGGTGCGCAAACTTTGGAGCGCAGCCAACTTTTGGGCTACAGTTCGTGGCAGGGCCGCCGCCGGCCAGGGAGCGCGCACAAGTCGTGAAACAACGATTTGCCATAGAGGCACAAAGGCATAGCGAGAAGCCGTTGCTTTTCTCTCGGTGTACTCTCTATGACTCGGTGCACTCGGTGGTTAATTATGTGTATTGCTGGCTTGCGTTTGCTGCCGATTGCGGCGCACTTGCCAGAAAAAGGAACAGGACAAAGCGATGAACATACTTGTCACGGGTGGCACGGGCCGCATCGGCGCGAATCTGGTGCCGCTTCTGCTGGAAGCTGGTCACAGCATCCGCAGCTTCGTTTATCCAGGCGATGCCAGCCGCGCGCGCAAACTTGATGCCTATGCGGGGGTGGACACCATCTTTGGCGACCTGCGCAATCCCGCAGATGTGGGCGAAGCAGTCGCCGGCGTCGATGCCATCTATCATTTGGCCGCCGCTTTTGGCGGACCTTTCGACAATCGCGACTACCTGCATATCAACGGTCTGGGCACGCTCAACCTGTTGGAGAGCGTCCGCGAGCGCTGCCCGGATTTGCAGCGCTTCGTCTATGCCAGCACAGAAGGTGTCTATTGGGATGCGCGCGTCAATGGCCGCTACTTCGAAGAGCCGATCCGCGAAGACAGCCGCGTCAGCTACCCGAATATGCCCTACCTGCTGACGAAATGGCTGGGTGAAGAATTGGTGATGACCTATCACCATCAATATAGCCTGCCCGCCTGCGCCATGCGCTTTTCCACCGTGATTGAGCCCAGCGAATTCCTCAATGACGCCAGGCTGCCAGCGCTCTTTCTCTATAGCAGCGCCTATGCGACCTATGCGGATGCCGATTCCTGGCAGATGGACAACATGCCGCCCGGCCAAAAAGGCGACTCCGAGGTGCAGGCGATGATAGAGACTTTGACCGCGGGTTGGGAAGGCGAGGAGAAATTGCTGATCAGCCTCAATCCCAACGGCGTCCCCTACCGTCAGCACTTCGCCGATGTGCGCGATATCGCGGCCGGGCTGGCGCTGGCGATTCAGCATGATGCGGCTGTCGGCGAGATATTCAACCTGGCTGGCGCCGCCATCTTCGATTGGGGCGAAATCGTACCCGCGTTGTCGGCGCGTTACCAATTGCCCGTCGCGGAAGCCCGCCTGCCTTTCGCCAACTACTTCGAACTCGACCTGAGCAAGATCAAGCGTTTGCTTGGCTTCCAGCCGCAGCACGACTTCCACAGCATTCTGGCGACTGCGGAAGCGATTCGCCGCGGCGAAAGCACCGATGTGATACCGACCGGCATCCGATTTGGCGAGGCAGACGCATGAGTGACAGCAGGATAGTCAGCATCGAAGCGGCGACTCTGACCGGGCGGCGTCCGCGCTCGGCCGGCAACAATGCGCGCCTGGGCGGACACGGCATCCAGGTCGAGGTGCCGCTCCTGCGCCTGCGCACCGCCGATGGCGCGACCGGCTTCGGCATCAGCCAAGCCAGCCCAGACGAGGCGCGGCGATTCCTGGGCGTATCGCTGCAAAGTTTGCTGAATGAAGAGGGCTTGCCACTGGAGACCGCCTACCCCATAGACTTTCCGTTATGGGATCTGTTGGGCATGCGCAGCGGAAAACCGGCTTATGCCTTGGCTGCGCCAGATGTTGTTGTGGGCGGCGATCTGCGCGTCCCCTGTTATGACACCTCGCTGTATATGAACGACCTGCACCTGGATTCCGATGCTGCGGGCGCGGCGCTTATCGCTGGCTTCGCGGCTGAAAGCTATGCAGACGGCCACCGCAATTTCAAAGTCAAGGTGGGGCGGGGCGCTCGCCACATGCCGCTGGAAGCAGGCATCCGCCGTGATATCGCTGTCATCAGAGCAATTCGCGACGCCGTCGGTCCCGCAGCGTGCATCATGATAGATGCCAACAACGGCTATGTTCTCAACATCGCCAAGCGCGTCTTGGCGGAAACGGCCGATTGCAAGCTCTTCTGGCTGGAAGAAGCCTTTCACGAAGATCCAGAACTCTACGCGGAGTTAGGGCGCTGGCTGGAAGCCGAAGGGCTAAGCGTACACATCGCCGATGGCGAGGGATGGGCGGCGGCAGCGCTGCTGGACTGGGCGCAAGCTGGCTTGGTGCATGTCGTGCAGTACGATATCTTCAGCCACGGTTTCAGCAACTGGCTAGCTACTGGCGCGCAGTTGGACGCCTGGGCGGTACGGACGGCGCCGCATCATTATGGGCGGCACCTGGGCAATTTCGTCTCGGGGCATTTGGCGCCGGCGATCGCGGGTTTCACTTTTGTCGAATATGACGAGACCACCACGCCGGGCATCGACAGCTCAGCGTATCGCGTCGAAGACGGGCAGGTGGTGATCCCGGATGCGCCTGGTTTTGGCTTGCAGCTGGAAGAAGAGGTTTTCCGCGCGGCGGTGAAGGATGGCGGTTATGCCCTGGCGCTGTGAGGTCACTTGAATTCCAACGCGCCGTCATGCAGACGCCCGAAGCGCAGCATCAAGATGTCCTTTAGATAATTCTGATACAGCTTCCAGGGATGACGTGCGCCTTGTTTGGGCAAGCCGGGCAGGGCGCGCTGCACATAACCGGAAGTGAAATCGACAAAAGCCGCAGTCTGCATACCATCCGGCAGGCGGGGCGTGCACTGTGCATAATCGCGCCGCTGCATGTGATTCAACAGGCGGCAGACATATTCGCAGACCAGCTCGGCTCGCAGCGTCCACGAGGCGTTGGTATAGCCAAAAACCGACACCAGGTTGGGCACGCCGCTGTACATGACGCCTTTGTAGCTGTGCGTTTCGCCCAGTTCGATTTCTGTGTCATCGACCAGGATGCGCACGCCGTGCAGGATGCGCATGACCAGCCCGGTGGCGGTTACGATGATATCGGCTGGCAGGCGCTCGCCCGATTCCAGCACGATGCCCGCTTCGTCAAAGCGCTGGATGCGGTCGGTCACCACCGCCACCTTGCCAAGGCGCATGGCTTTGAACAGGTCGCCATCTAGCGCCAGGCAGACGCGCTGATCCCAGGGCTGATAGCTCGGATTGAAGTGGCGCTCGATATCAAAGTCGTCGCCCAGTTCGTTGCGTACGCCAGCCAAAATGGCCGCGCGCGCTTCGTCCGGTTTGCTGCGTGCGGAGTGAAAAAGGAACATGGTGCGCAAAATCAGCCGCCAGCGCGCCAGCCGCGAACCCAGCCAAAGTGGCAACCGCGCCTGCAGTCGCAGCGAAATCTCGTCCCGCGCCGGCATGCTGACGATATAACTGGGCGAGCGCTGCAGCATGGTTACTTTGGCGGCTTCTCTTGCCAGCGCCGGTACCAGCGTGACAGCCGTCGCGCCACTGCCGATGACCACCACGCGCTTGTTACGATAGTCAAGATCGCTGCGCCAGGCTTGCGGATGCACGATCTGCCCGGCAAAAGCATCCATGCCTTCCCAGTCGGGCGTGTAGCC
Source organism: Anaerolineae bacterium (assembly GCA_034423155.1). Taxonomy (GTDB): domain Bacteria; phylum Chloroflexota; class Anaerolineae; order Aggregatilineales; family Phototrophicaceae; genus UBA6055. Next base: position 12,845 of record DAOUJB010000264.1, read on the forward strand.
GTGGTCGTAGCGGTAATAACCCGTACACATGAATAGAAACTTGCAGCGCAGTTGGTATGGCTCGCCGGCGTCGGGCTCGATATCGACTGTCCAACGCGACTGGCTGCTCGACCAGCTGATCTGGCGGACGCGCTGTTGAAAGCGGATGCGCTTGTCGATGCCAAATTCCCGCGCTGTGTCTTTGATGTACTGCAAGATCGCCGCGCCATCGGCGATTGCTTCTTCGCCGCGCCAGGGACGAAATCGATAACCCAGCGTGTACATGTCGCTGTCGCTGCGCACGCCGGGAAAGCGAAACAAGTCCCAGGTGCCGCCGATGCTTTCCCGCGCCTCGACGATCTGCCAGCGCAGCCCGGGGCAATGCCTGTCGAGATAATAGCCGGCGGCGATGCCTGCGATGCCCGCGCCGACGATGAGTACATCCAGCGTTCCGCTCATGGGAGTGATTATGCCAGCCTGCGCATGATATTGAAGCCCCTCCCTACTCCGCGCGCAATTCTCTCTTTGCCCGCCGCGCCGGCTGTGGTTAAATGGTTGGTGATCCTTCTGCCTACCGCCAAAGGGGACCTCTTGATGCCCGAAAATGGCGCTTTCGTCATCTGCCAGGATTTGTACAAAATCTTCAAAGTCGCCGATATTGAAGTCATGGCGCTGCAAGGCTTGGACCTCACCGTCATGGAGGGCGAGCTGGTTGGCGTTGTCGGCGCAAGTGGCAGCGGCAAAACCACGCTGATGAATGTGCTGGGCGGTTTGACGCGCCCTTCGGCTGGCACTGTGCTGGTCGATGGCGAAAACCTGCTCAAGCTCTCCACGCGCGAACTGACCAACTATCGTCAGGTCGAAGTCGGCTTTGTCTGGCAGCAGGGCAGCCGCAACCTCATCCCTTATTTGTCGGCGCTGGACAATATCAAGCTGCCGATGACGCTGGCGGGACGAGCCGGCGGCGATATCGACAAGCGCGCCCGCGAACTCATGGACAAAGTCGAACTCGGCGACCGCTATGACCACAAACCGCTGCAGCTTTCTGGCGGCGAACAGCAGCGCGTTGCCATTGCTGTGGCGCTGGCCAACGAACCGAAATTGCTACTGGCGGACGAACCTACCGGTGAGCTGGACTCGGCGACATCCGACCAGGTTTATGCGCTCTTCCGCCGGCTCAACCGCGAAGACGGCTTGACCATCTGCATCGTGAGTCACGACCCCCAGATCGCCCAGCATGTCGGGCGGGTGGTGGCGATCCGCGATGGCAAGCTGGCCAGCGAGACAGTCCGCCGCCGCGCCGACAGCCAACAGACGGCTGATGCCATGGCCGAGGCAAGCTGGGAAGACCGCTTTGAAGAGCTTATCGTTTTGGACAGCAGCGGGCGTCTGCAAATCCCCAAGCAATTCCGCGAAGAACTGGGTTTTGAAAACCGCGTGGAGATGGAAATGACTGATGATGGCGGCATCGTCATCCGTCCCGCCCAGAACCTCGAGCAGACTTCGTCGCAAGCCGAGATCCAGTTGCAACGAGAGATCCGCGCGGGCGAAGATGGCAGCGGGCGCAAGTGGCTGCGCAGGCGGCAGGCATGACAAATACAGCGATCGCCGCACAAGAAGTCGGGCGCGTCTATGCCAGCGATTCGGGCGCGGTGCATGCCCTGCAAGATGTGAGTTTCGTGGTCGAGCGCGGACAATTCGTCGTGCTGCGCGGGCGCTCGGGCAGCGGCAAAACCACCTTGCTGAATTGTCTTGGCGGCCTGGACGACCCCACCAGCGGCAAGATCTGGATTCAGGATCAAGATATTTCGCAGTTGGACGAGGCGGCGCGCACACACTGGCGGCGCAGCAGCATCGGCTTTGTCTTCCAGCAGATGGGTTTGCTGCCCAGCTTCTCCGCCTATGAAAATCTCGATGTCATGGCGCGATTGGGTGGCGTGCCGCGGGGTGAACGGCGCGAGCGCATCCTGGCTTGCCTGGAGCTGGTCGGCCTGCTGGATTATTACGATCATCGCCCTTATGAAATGTCGGGCGGTCAGCAGCAGCGCATCGCTATTGCCCGCGCCCTGGTCGCGCAGCCGCAGCTTATCCTGGCTGACGAACCGACCAGCGAACTCGACAGCGAGACCACGCACGATGTCCTGACGGCGCTGGCTGATTTCGTGCGCCAGCAAGGCGTTTCTATCCTGCTTTCCAGCCACGATCCGATCGCCGATGACTATGCCGACCGCGTGATCAACCTGCGCGACGGTCGCATCCACCCCAGCGCGCAGCAGCCGGCAAGAGAAGTGAAAGCATAAAGTATTGCGCATCTTTCGACACAGAGATTTAACGGTTGTACGGGTGATACCAACGACAAGGACAGGACAATAGACGACAAACCCAAGTATGCGCGCATCGTTATTCGCAACAAGCGGCTGGCGCGCGCCCGCTGATTGACTTTGGCCCGCGGCTGTGCTATCGTGTGGGTGGCGGCAAGACTGGAACGAGAGAAACACGCGGCTTATGGATACAAACACCCTGGTGCTGGTTCAAGCGATTGGGATCTTCCTGGCTTTGTTTGGCTTCTGGTGGCGGCTGTCAGGTGAGATGAAGAAGCTGTCTGACGACATCAAGAATCTGGATACCAAGCTGTCTGGCGAAATCAAGTCTTTGGATACCAAGCTGTCTGGCGAAATCAAAGAAGTCCGGCTGGCGTCTGAAGCGGCGCACAAAGAAATCAACGAGAAATTGAACGCCATTGAAGTAACGCAGGCGAGACACTCCGAGCGATTCAACACCGTCAACGAGCGATTCAACAAAGTCGACGAGCAATTCAAGACAGTTAAGGCACAGGTTAAGTCTCTTGACGACAAGGCAGACCGACTGCGAGAAGGCAAGTAATTCTCGGCAGCGAGAATAGCATCCGCCCGCCTTTCCAGCGTGGGGAAGCCTTGAAGTATGAACCAATTATGGTAACATAATGATGTGTTTAATCAGCGTCGAGGCAACAGGCAATGGAAGCCACACAGCTTGTTATAGGTATTGAAGGGGCTTTAGCGATTGCTGCGGCAATTTTAGGTGGCGCGTTCGGCATGTGGTGGCGGCTGTCTGGCGAGATCAAGTCGTTGGATACCAAGCTGTCTGGCGAAATCAAGGAAGTCCGGCTGGCGTCTGAAGCGGCGCACAAAGAAATCAACGAGAAGCTGAGCGCAATTGAAATAACGCAGGCGATTCACTCCGAGCGGTTCAACACCGTGAACGAGCGATTCAACAAAGTCGACGAGCGATTCAACAAAGTCGACGAGCAATTCAACAAAGTCGACGAGCAATTCAAGACAGTTAATGAGCAATTCAACAAAGTGGACGAGCAATTCAACAAAGTCGACGAGCAATTCAAAACTGTCAAGGCACAGGTTAAGTCTCTTGACGACAAGGTAGACCGGCTGCGAGAAGACAAGTAAATCCTGGCTGCGGGAACTGCGGCCGCCTTCCTTGCCAGCGCGCAGAGTCTGAGAGCTTGGCGCGACTATGACATGCGAAGGCGGCAGCGGCGCTTGATTCTTGCTGTATCATAAAGTTGGCGCACAAGGGAGGTATGCGATGCGCAGCAAATGGATCACTGGCATTTTGTTCGTTTGTCTGCTCTTGACTGCTCAAACGCCGCTGGCTTTGGCGCATCAGCCGGTCTGCGAATTCGCCGATTTGACCGCCTCAGCGCCCTGGCAAGTGCCCGACGCGACCATCTCCTACGCCTACTTCGGCAATGTTCACCCGGCTGGCGATATTGACTACTACCGTTTTCAGGCGCGGGCGGGGCAGTCAGTCCTCTTGAGCCTGAGCATCCCGGCCATTGAAGGCATCGAGGTGTTTTCGCCGCTGCTGGCGATCACAGGACCGGGCATCCCCGCTGACGGGCAGCTCGACTTGCCAACCGACCTGCGCATCCAGCCCGGGCAGGGCGCGGCCATGGTGTCGCTCGGCGAGAATCCGCGCTATTGGTTTGAACCCTTCGGGCGCAAGTACTTCTGGAATTGGGACGACAGCTATTTCACCGCGCCGCAAACAGCCGAATACACCGTCGCGCTCTGGCATCCGTCCAATGAAATCGGCCGCTACTCCTTCGTGATCGGCCAGCGCGAGGTCTTCGCCGGCGCCGACATGGACTGCTTCGCAACTTATGGGCAATACTGGACGCCGCTCAGCGAGACCGTCAGCCCCTATCGCGATGCGCCCGACATCAGCCAGGAGGCGCATGACCTCGCCAACTTGCTGGAAGTGCCGGCGGATGGCGCGCCAGAAGTGCGGATTCGGCTCTTTCCTTTGTCCAATGGCGCCTACCTGCTGCGCGTGAAGACCAGCAACTTCGAGTTTGCGCCGCATCTTGCCGACCAGGCGGCTGCGCTCAACCAGGGGCACGCTCATCTCTACCTCGATGGCGAGAAGATCAGCCGCATCTATGGCAAATGGCATCAAATCGCCCGACTCCCAGACGATTGGCAGCAGTTGACTGTCGCGCTTAATGCCAACGATCACCGCGTTTTCGGCGTGGACGGCAACGCAATTGCCGATTCGATCTGGCGCGCCGACCTGTCTGGAGACACTGGCTAAGGGCTGGTCGCGCCGATTGGCGGCCGCTCTGCGCCTGTGGTAAAGATGGGCGCAGCGTTCTGGTTGCGGGAGGTGGCGAATCGGCATGACTGCGCAAGTTGTTGTCGCCGGGCACATCGCGCTGGATATCTTGCCAGATATGTCGGCGTTGACAGCAGACCAGGTCATCGGTGCCGGCAAAGCCTACGAGATCGGCCGCATCTCCTTTTCGACAGGCGGCGCGGTGTCAAATACGGGCTTGGCGCTGCATCGGCTGGGCGACATGACCCCATCATAACCTGATACGTAACAGGCAGCCAAAGCCTTCTTCCCCCTGACTCGTCGGGGGACCGAGGGGGTTCAGCCGCAAGTCCCGATCGGCTCAACGAGGTCTTCGCTGACCCAGCCCTGCGCGCCCATGTAGTCGACCTTGAAAAAGCCGGCGCTCCGCTCCATAGCCGTCAGCTTGATGTTGAAGGGCAGGATGTCGATGATCTCCCCGCCAGGCGCGGCGCGGAAATTGAGCATGTATTGCGTGCGCACCATGCAGTCGCTCAGCTTGTCCGCAGCCGGCGTTTCCACTGCAATCGCGGGCGCGGGCGGACCTGCCACCAGCGCCACCTGCCCGGCCCCATCAATAGTCGCGCAGAGCAGACCGCTGGCCTCGCTGACGACGGGCAAATCCGCCACCGTCCGCGGCAGCATGGTCGTGTCGATGAACTTGATTGAGCCGCTGTCCGCGCGGAAGCAGACCTGCGTTTTCGGCGTTATCCAGCCCCAGATATCCACCACCAGACTCGGCATCACCGCGATGACATCGGGGTGTCCGATCTCGCTGCCTTCTACAAGCTGGCAGGATGTGCCGCTGCTGGCTTTGCTGACCACGATGTCTGGCTGCAATGTCTGGCAGCTTTGCGCGGGCGAATAGCGGATGACAGCCACCGCCGCCTGGTTCGCTTCGTCATCGCTGCTGTCGCTGGCGCTGCTGGGGCTGCTTCCGTCATCTCCGTCATCTCCGCCAACAAATCTTGACGGGGGCGGGGCTGGTATCTGTGTCGGCGGCGCTGGTATCTGTGTCGGCGGAGGTGGGGGAGTGTACCCGGCATGTTCAATCGCGCCGATGTCGCACTTGTCGGTTTCGCCGGGCGGGTTTGGCCGCGCCTCACCGCGCTGGTCTACGTTGTAGCCGTCAATTGATGAGGCGAGGCAGGTGACGGCGTCGATGGCCGGGCTGTCTGCTCGCGGTATGTAGAAGTTGCCCAAGCCATGAACGCTGGGACCAGCCAGATCCGGATCGCCGGTCGTCTGGCTCGCCGTGCACGTCGCGTCGGAGCCGCCGCCGATGATGTTGCCGCTGAGCGCGCTGACGGTGACGGAGCTGCCAATCCGGCAATTTTCTTGATTGCCGCTGAAGGTGTTGCCGTAGATGATGCTGTTGCGCAGGTGCAGGGTCCCGCCGAACGCGCGCAGCCCTGCGGCCGTATTGCTGCTGATGTTGCCCCCGGCGTTGGTGGTGGTATTGCCCGTAATGGTCACCTGGTAAAGCCTTACAATGGGGGTCCCGGTTACGCCCATGTAAATGCCGCCACCGCGCGATCCGCTGCTATTGCCGTAGATGCTGGTGTTGACGATGGTGGTGGTGCCTTTTCCGTCGATGCGGATGCCGCCCCCGTTGGAGTAAGACGAGTTGTTGTGGATGGCGCTGTTATTGATGTCCAAATCTGAGCCAGTGAAATGAATGCCGCCCGCGCTTAGGTTAAGACTCGCGGTTGTTGCAGTGCTGCCATTGCGCACCGTAACCCGATTCAAGGTCAGCACGCCTTCCGCCTTAATGGAGGCGCCGTGATCGTACTGGGCATGGCCGCTGCCGCCGATGTAGGCTCTGTCGATTATCAGGTTGTTCAGCGTCAGGATACCGGAAGTGTTCACATAGAAGGGTCGGTATTTGCCGTCGCCGTCGATAATGAATTTGCCGCCGTCGCCATTGATGGTGACGGTCCCTCCGATCGTGGGCAGATCGGCTTCCAGGGTGATGTCGGCGGTGATGTTGATCGTGTCGGCATAGAGGTTGCCAACGGCCTCGGTGATGGCGTCGCGAAGCTTCGCGTAGGTGTCGATGTTATTGAAGTCGACGGCATGGATCGGCGCTGCCGAAAGCAACAGGAAGACCAGCGCGATGAGAATGAACCTGGCGAGACTTCCGGAGTTCATGGCGAACTCCGCGGAAGGTCGGGATTTAGCGAGAAATTCGGGGGGGGGGGGGGATTCTCGCCGCGCCATCAATGACTATTCGAGAGATAGACAGCAAGCTGCGCATAGTGAACTCCATTCCAACTTACTATGATTTATTATAGGAATTAAAACGCCATTTCCAGTTTTTGTCAAGCGATTGAGGCAATTTTGCCAGGGCAATCGCATTAACATATCAAATACATAGAAGGGTCCCAGGGGTCGCTTAATGCGCCTGTCGCCCCGGCAGCAGCCATACCAGCAGCAGCGAACCCAAACTGAAAGCCACCGCCAGCAGCAGCATCACATCATAATTGCCGAAGGCGTCGTAAATTGCGCCAGCCCCAACCGGCGCGATCGTGCCCATCAAAGTCAGTACAATCACCATCGCGCTGCTGATGCGCCCATAGAAAGCCGCGCCATAGCTGTCCGCCACAATCAGCGGCCGCGCCAGCGTGTGCGTGCCCAGCGCCATGCCAAACAGCGCAACGAATACGGCGATAATCCAGCCGGCGCTGCCCAACAGAAGCGTCGCCAGCGACACCGTCAACAAGCCGCAAACCCCAAGCGCCATGTTCTTGCTGCTGAAACGCCTCTCCAGCGGCACAAAAGCCATGCGCCCCGCCACTTGCATCACGCCGATCATGCCGCTCGCCCAAGCCGCGCTGGTCTGGTGAATGCCCACGCTGATCAGCAGCGGGATGAAATGCACGCGCATCGCCGATATGCTCGACCACGACAGCGCAAATGCCAGCGTCAAAATCCAGAAGTAGCGCGAACGCAAGACGCCGCGCAGGTTGATTTTGTGGCGCTCGACCGACTTGGCGGCTTCGCGCGCGCCATCTGGCTGCAAGCCCAGGTCGGCCGGTCGATTGCGCAGCAGGAAGCCGTGCAGGGGGATCGTGATCGCGCCCAGCAGAATCGCCAGCGTCAGCACCGCGCCTCGCCAGCCCTGCGCCACCAGCAGCGCATCGCTGAGCGGGATGAATATGGTGCTGCTGAAGCCGGCGATGAAGGTCAGGACAGCCATGGCCGTGCCTCGCCTGCGGGCAAACCAGGTGGCGATAACCGCGAAAGCCGGCTCGTACAAGACTGCCGCGCCACAAAAACCCAGCAGCGTCATGATCAGCACAAATTCGGGCAGGGTCTGCGCCTGCGACCACAGCGCCACCATGATCGTCGCGCCGATCGATCCAGCCGTCATCAGCAGGCGGCCGCCGCGTTTGTCCAGCCAATAGCCGACCGGCACGCCGACCAGCCCGGTGATCAGCAGCGACAGGGAAAATGCGCCGGTCAGCTGCGCCCGCGACCAGCCCAGCTCGGCTTCCATGGGCGTGATAAAGACCGAGAACGCATAAAACATCACGCCGTAGGAGACCGTCTCGGTAACCGCCAGCGTCAGCGCGATGACCCAGCCGTAATAGGCGGGCTCGCGTTTGAATATCCGTTTGAATGCCTGGCTAATCATGCCTTTTGCGATGCCGCCCGACTGCATATCGCGCAATGGCATCAACTATTGCACAGTTTTGCCACAGAAGTAGCGCCAAGTGAGGCTTAAGAAGCGCACCGAAAATCACCCCCCTCGGTCCCCCCGACAGCCGGGTAGGGGCGAGCCATTGGGTCGCCCGCTTTGGCTACCCTCTCCGTCCCGACGGGGAGGGGCTGGGGGAGGGGTCAACCATCAAAGCGCATGTGTCAGCACCAGCACGCGCGTCTGCTCGGGCAGGTCTTCGCGGCGCAGCGCAACTTCCCAGTCGGACTGGAAATCGATATCGGCATCGTCAAAGTGGCTGAGGAAGGCGCTGATCCACTGCATATTGCGCGGTTTGTAACGCAGCGTGCGGAAGTGCATGGGGATGACCAGTCGCGGCTGCAGCCTGTCGATGACGCTTTTCAGGTCGTGCAGGCCGATGGTGGGCACATCGCCAGCCAGCGCGAGCAAGATATCCAGATCGCGGAAAAATTCGTATTCCTCCGGCGTGAAAGGGTTGCCGACATCGCCCATATGCCCGATGCTGATGCCGTCCATTTCCCAGCGGTACATGGCGCATTTGTCCGGCTCGTGCTCTGG
>DAOUJB010000265.1:0-2322 GCA_034423155.1 Anaerolineae bacterium
TGCTGACGCAGGCGCTTTCGCTGGACGGCTTGCTCATGGCGCTGGCTGGCTGTGGGCTGGGGGCGCTGGTCTTTCTGGGCATCGGCGCTTGGCTGGATGTCAGCGAGACGCGCGCTTTGTTGAGGCCTGTCATTGGCTACTTGAGTCGACGCCGCAGATGAACTTGACAATCTAAGCGAAACCAAGTTATACATGTGCAACCACGCAACGCCGCTCAAATTCGAAAAATGTAGGGATGAAACTTGTCTCGCCCACGATTCCACCAGTGTGTCTGTGGGCGACTCAAGAGTCGCCCCTACGAAGTTCAATTCTTTTGTTGCACTACTTTCTTGGACTTACTTTGCAGAGGGGACTTTCTTCAGATGAATGACATGCTGGCGGGCAAAGTCGCCGTCATCACCGGCGCGAGTCGGGGCATCGGGCGCGGGCTGGCGATCGGCTTTGCGGCGCAGGGCGCTCGTGTCGTCTGCGCTGCCCGAAGCCAACACCAGCTCGAGCAGACTGTCACGCATATCGAAGCTGCTGGCGGAGAGGCGATCGCCGTATGCTGTGATGTCACCCAGGCGGCGGATTTACAAAAGCTCTACGACCAGACCCGCGCTCACTTTGGTCCTGTCGATATCGTGATCGCCAATGCAGGCGGCAATTTCAGCCGCGATTCGGTCGAAGACAGCGATATCAACGACTGGGAACATACATTGCGCGTCAACCTGCTGGGCGTGTATTACACCTGCAAATATGCCATCGCCGATCTCAAGCGCCAAGGCGGTCATATCATCGTGATCGGCTCGGGCATGGGGCATCGCGTCGGCGGTTCTGGCAGCGCATACAGCACCTCCAAAGCCGGCGCCTGGATGCTGGTGCGCGCGCTGGCGGAAGAATTGCGGCCCCACGGCATTTGCGTCAACGAATTGATACCCGGCTTGGTCAATACCGATATCTTGTCTGAGGGCGAATTGCCAGAGGAATCGCCGCTGGTCCTTGAATGGCGCAAGCAGCCGGCCGATGTCGTGCCGCTGGCGCTCTTTTTGGCGACTCAGCCGCAGACAGGTCCCACCGGGCAAAGCTTCAGCTTGATGCGCCGCGATTCGCAGTAGGCATCGCCTAACTGCCCAGCCGGCAGAACAGCGCCTTCAAATAAGCCGCCTCGGGGAAGCCGATGGGATGATCCAGCGCGTGAGTCGAGCTGTCGAAGACTTGCAAATCGTGCCCGGCCACCGCGGCCGCGCGCGTCACCAGTTGTTGGTATTGGTCGAGGCTGATGCGGCTGGAGCAGGATGACATCACCAGGATGCCGTCAGTCGCGAGTAGTTGCAGCGCCAGTTCGACCAGTCGCCGATAAGCCAGCACAGCATTGCCCATATTGGCGCGCCGATTAGCGAACGCTGGCGGGTCGACCACGACCAAGCCAAACTTGCGCCGCGCTTCGAACAAGCTGCGCAGACCAGCGAAGGCATCCGCCTGCAGCACATCAACTTGTGATTGTTCATAGCCATTCAGCGCCACATTGCTCCGCAGGGCATCCAGCGCCGGCTGGCTGACATCCAATGCCGTGACCGAGCGCGCGCCACCGGCCAGCGCATATACCGAGAATCCGCCGGTATACGAAAAGACCTCCAGTAAGCGCCGCCCCTCCGCCAACTCGCGCACACGCTGACGGTTATCGCGCTGGTCGAAGAAGAAACCAGTCTTGTGTCCGCGCTGCACATCCGCTGCAAAGAGCAAGCCATTTTCCACGAACCGCACAGGCCCGCTTGTCTCGCCGATCAGCTGCTGCCCATCGCGCAAGCCATATAGCGAAGCGACATTCAGTCGGTCCGATTGCAGGGCGCGGCTGAGGCGCAGCACGAGCGCGTCGAATTCCAACGCCTCTTGCAGCGCCGCGACCAATTCTTGCAAGTGGGCGATCCAGGCGGTCGTATACAGCTTGAGAACCAGCGTTTCGCCATAGCGGTCGATGACCAACGCGGGGAAGCCATCGCTTTCGCCATATACCAGCCGATAGCCAGTCGTGCCTTGGCTTATAAGCGGATCGCGCAGCTTTTCCGCCGCCACCAGCTTGTCAACGAAGAACTGGCGGTCGATCTTGCGCGGCTGCCGAGCTTGCAGCACCTTGACGCGAATGGGCGAAAGCGGGTCGTATAATCCCACTGCCAGGAAGTTGTTCTTGTCACGGTCATAGATCACCGCCAAGTCGCCAGCGCTGCCTAAATGACTTTGTTTGACAATCGACTCGGCAAACACCCAGGGATGCCCTTGTCGCAGGGCGCGCTCGGCAGCCGGCTTCACGCGAACCGACATATTTTTTTCTGATGGCGCTGG
>DAOUJB010000266.1:0-8260 GCA_034423155.1 Anaerolineae bacterium
GCGGTGGATGGCATCAGCTTTGGCGTGCGCCCGGGCGAGGTGGTCGGGCTGATCGGCGACAATGGCGCGGGCAAATCCACGCTCATCAAGATTTTGTCTGGCGTGCACCAGCCTGACAGCGGGCAAATTATCGTGCGCGGAGAAGCTGTGCGTGGCTGGAACGCCGCGAAATCACGCGAAGCCGGCATCGAAACCGTCTATCAAGACAGAGCTCTTGCGCCGCAGCAAACCATCACGCGCAATATCTTCATGGGACGAGAGATCAAGAATCGCTTCGGCGTCATCAAAGTCAAGCAGCAGTACGCCGAAGCCAATCGCTTGATGCGCGAAATCGGCTTTACTTCCAAAGTATTCGACCCCGATTCGCCCGTCGCCACCTTGTCTGGCGGGGAGCGTCAAGGCGTCGCCATTGCCCGCGCGCTGTATTTTGACGCCGACCTGATCGTGCTGGACGAGCCGACCACGGCGCTTTCTCTGGTAGAGACGGCGAAGGTCTTCGGCTTCATCGAAAATGTGCGCGCTCGCGGACGCTCGATCATCTTCATCGGGCACAATATCTACCATGTTTACGATGTCGCCGACCGCTTTGTCGTGCTCGACCGCGGCCAGGTCGTCATGACCGAAGTCAAGGGGGCTATCTCAACGCCAGAGGTGCTCATCAAACACATGCAGGAGATCGCCGAGTTGGGGCACGCCGCCGATGCGTCGCCGGCCTAAATCCCTCTGTGGCGAAAAAATGACGCGGCTGGAATTTTCGAGGTGACAGATGTTCGGTAGCGGGTCGGGAAGCGAGCAGCAAATCGCGCGGGAAGATGCCAGCGGGCTGGTGAAGTGGCTGCGCAGCAATCGCCGCGCCATCACCTCGACACTTTTCTTGTTCGTCATGCTGATCGGTTTCACAGCCGCTAACCCGGAGGTATTCACGCAATTCAAGACCTATCGCTCGGTGATGATCGTGCTGCCGGTGTCGATCTTCCTGGTGGTGCCGCTGGTGTTTGTGGTGACGGCGGGCGAGATCGATCTGTCCTTTCCGTCGGTGGTGGGGCTGGCTTCCTTCGCATTCGTCAAGATCGTCGATGGCGGTGGCGACCCCCTGGTGGGGATTGCGGCGGCGCTGCTGGTGGGAGCGCTACTGGGCTGGCTGAATGCGCTGCTGGTGGTGCGCATCGGCTTGTCGGCGCTGGTGGCGACTCTGGGCATGAACTTTTTCCTGCGCGGCTTGATCAACATTTTGGTCGAAGGTTTTTCCATGGCCATCCCCGAGATACGCAATACGCCCATCCACACGCTGCTGACCGATGACACTTTTACCGTTGTCGGCAACCTGGGCGTTCCCAACCAGATGTTGTGGGCGCTGGCATTTACGGCGCTGGGCGTGTTTCTTTATAATCGGCATACCTTTGGCGTGCGCGTGCACTGCGTTGGCGACAATCCCGAAAGCGCTGCCGAGATGGGTATTGATGTCGACCGCACACGGACGCAGGTCTTCATCTTCACGGGCATTGGCGCGGCGCTGGCCGGCGTCTTTTCGGTGATGATCAACTTCGTGTGGTGGCCCACCACCGGCGATGGCTTGCTGCTGCCGGTGCTGGCTGGTCTCTTTGTGGGCGGAACACCCACCTGGGGCGGCATCGGCACTGTCTTTGGCGGCATGATCGGCACATCCATCGTGGCATTCATCGAGACGGGCGTCATCGCTGCGGGTTTGACCGGCTTCTTCACACAATTCTTCTATGGCTTGATCATCATCCTGTCGCTGATCTTCCAGCGCTTCAACGGCGGGCGCGTGCGATGAACATAATCCAGGTGGGCATCGGCGGCATGGGCAATGCCTGGCTGGGCGCAGTGCAACGTTCGCCAAAGGTCGATTTCGCCGCGCTTGTCGAGATCGATGCCGATATGCCCGCGCCCAAACGGAATCTCACAAGCTTGATCAAGCAGTGATACTCCGGTTATTGTCTCGCGCGCGCGAGTGTCTGCGTTTAGTAGTTGTCGTCAGAATGAGCTAAACTACGCTGGATAATGGGATATTTATCAGATTCATTGGAGATGTATCGTGGCCGTAAGATTGATGTGGCTAATCTTGCTCTCCGCGCTGCTGCCTTTGGCTGCTGTACCGTCCGCGGCGAGTGCAGGGCAAGTTCCTTGCTCGGAGTGGGAAAGAGCGACCCTTACTGGCAACATGAACATCCGCGAATCCCCCACGACCAGCAGTCCGGTGGTGGCGACCGCCTTAGCCGGCGCTACCTTCGACATAATCCAGAGAACCGTCGGCGGAGGCCGGTGCTGGCTGAAAATCAGATCAGGCAGCTGGGAGCCTGGCTGGATGGCTGTTACGAAATGGGTCCAAGCGGGTCCTCGCAACAGATTTCTCGACCCAGGTGCCACCGCGCCGCCGCCGCCGACTGAGCATTCACACATCGACAACTGTTGTTTCGTAGATCGACAATGCAGGACGGAACAAGAATGGACAGACGGCTATTGGGCGTATCAGAATAGACAGTGCGTCGCGCAAGCTCAAATCCCTGTCGCCAATTTCTCCAGGCCGCACATTGAGGGATCTGAAGCCTACATTCATAAGATGAACGAAGTGCTGAATCTCATGGAAAGCAAAGCGCCAGCGGTTTATCAATACATCGTCAGCGTAACAAGCTTGATCACCGAACATGGACCGGATCGTTGTGACTGGGGCCTCGCCTATAAAGGTACGGGCAGAGCATCTTTGGGCAGCTGTCTAGTGCTGGGAGGATACGGGCTCTATGGTATCGCAGCCGTACTGGCGCACGAGGCTTGTCACCTTCACGGCGATGACATCGACCCGGCAACCGGCGAATATGACCACGAGCCTTGCTTCCAGGCCGGGATTGATGCCCGCGACGCCCTGACAGCCTGAACGCCTCATAGATGAAGACTCTCCGGCTGGAAACAACGATTTCGCAGAAACAATGTCCCATGATGTTGTAAGGAAGTCATTTCGATGAAAGTCATTCAAGTCGGCATCGGTGGCATGGGCAATGCCTGGCTGGGCGCAGTGCAACGCTCGCCAAAGGTCGATTTCGCCGCACTTGTCGAGATCAATGCCGATATTGCCGACCAGCAAGCCGCCGCCTACGGACTAGACCGCTCGCTGATTTTTCGCGCGCTGCCCGATGCGCTGGCACAGGTCGCTGCCGATGCCGTCATCAATGTGACGCCGCCGCAATTCCACCGCGAGATCTCTGTTTTGGCGCTGGAAGCCGGACTGCCAGTGCTGTCGGAAAAGCCGCTGGCCGGCACGCTGGACGATGCGCGCGCAATCGTGGACGCGGCAGCACGGACGGGCGTATTACACAGCGTCGCGCAGAATTATCGCTATCGCCCGCTGACACAGACGATCAAACGCGTGTTGAATGGCGGCGAGCTGGGCGCGGTGGGAGCGGTGAGCGTCGAATTCTACAAAGGACCGCATTTTGGTGGCTTTCGCGAAGAGATGCCCCAGCCGCTGATCGTCGACATGGCCATCCACCACTTCGACTTGCTGCGCTTCTTCCTGGACAGCGATGCCCGCAGCATCAGCGCGCGCAGTTGGAATCCGCCCTGGAGCTGGTACAGGGGCGATGCCAGCGCGGCGGCGCAGATCGACTTCGCCAGCGGCGTGCCGGTCAGTTATGTGGGCAGCTGGTGTTCGCAAGCCTTTGAGACGAGCTGGAATGCCAACTGGCGCTTTGACTGCGAGCGTGGCGTGCTGCGCGTCGAGGACGATGTCGTGCGCGTACAGCGGCTGCTGGATGTGGGGGATGGCGGTGGCGCGCTGCGCAATCAGCATAGCCAGCCCGAGATCGTGCCACCGGTCGCAATGGCGCGCGAAGGACAAGACTATTTGCTGGACGAATTTGTCGACGCAGTAAAAAGCGGCGGCAGCACAGCCACATCCGCACAAGACAACATCTGCACGATGGAGTTGGTGTTTGGGGTCGTACGCGCTTGTGAGACGGGCGAGGCGATTACGCTGGCTTAGTCGGGCGCGCGGTCTATAACGGGCAGGCGGTCCGGCGACCTCCTATGCCAGCGCCAAGGCCTCAGTAAGACCAATAAAGTAATGCAACAATATGAACGAAAGTCGTAGGGGCGAGACTTGTCTCGCCCAAATGGTCAATGTCGACATAGTGGGCGATACAAGTCTCGCCCCTACATGTTCCAATTATGAGTGGCGTTTCTCGGTTGCGCATGACTTAATTGGTGTTACTTCTGTGTCTTTGTGCTTAGTTTTTGCACGAAATACTTTGGTCCGCTGCCGCCCACTAATCAAAATAGCTATCGCCGTTCCACAGCAGCGATCGGGCGACCTTGTCATTCAGTTCGACGCCGAGGCCGGGCGCTTGCGACACGCTCATCACGCCATCGCGCACAAAAGGTTTTTCGCCATCGCAAAGGTCGCTCCACCAGGGAATCGAGCGCGCGTGGAATTCCAGGAAGAGGAAGTTGGGCACAGCCGCCATGACATGACAAGCCGCCATCATGCCCAGCGGAGATGACACATTGTGCGGCGCGATCGGGATATAGTGCGCGTCGGCCAGGTCGGCGATGCGTTTGCCCTCGGCGATGCCACCAGCTTTTGCCAGGTCGGGCATGATGACATCGCAGGCTTGGCGCGCAAAAAGCTCCAGGAATTCAAAGCGCGTATATTGATTCTCGCCCGTGCAGATGACCGTGCTGGTGGCTGCGCGGACTTGCGCCAGGGCATCGACATTTTCGGCGGGCACCGGCTCTTCCAGCCACAGCAGCCGCAGCGGTTCCACAGCCCGCGCCAGGGTGATGGCCGAGGGCAGGTCGAAGTGGCCATGGCAGTCGATAGCCAGGTCGATTTCGAAGCCGATCGCCTCGCGCACCGCTTCGATCAGCCCGATCACATGCGTCATTTCTTGCGCGCCCAGCGTCCAGTTCCAGGCATCCAGCTTGCCATGCCCGGTGTAGTCGACATCAAATTTGACCGCGCCAAAGCCTTCATCCACAGCCCGCAGCGCTTTTTCTCCGAAGGAAGCCGGGCTTTCGTCTTCGCCGAAGTGACAATCGGCGTACAGGCGGATGTCATCGCGGAATTTGCCGCCCAACAACTGATACACCGGCACGCCCAGCGCCTTGCCGACGATATCGTGCAGGGCGTTGTCGATGCCCGTCAGCGCGAAGATCAAGGGCGCGTTGCCCGCCCCGCCATAACGCCCGGCCCGCCGCAGCTTTTCATAGATGCGGTTGATGTTGAAAGGGTCTTCGCCGACTAGCAGCTCGCGCAGCGCCAGGATAGCCTGCTTGGTGGCAAAGCCAGAGAAGCTCGGTCCGCCGCTGTTGCATTCGCCCGTGCCCGTGATGCCTTCGTCTGTATAAAGGCGCACGAAAGTCCAGACGCTGCCGCCGCTGTCTGGCTCTTGCCGCCCGATAACGCTGGCTTGCACATCCGTGATTTTCATGTTGTGTCCTCTTTGGTGATGCGTATAGGCGTGTTGCTCGCTAATGATAGCCTTCGAGCCGGGCCATGATGCGGGCGATTTCGGCGGCGATAGAGGCTGGCACGCGCGGATTGAAGGGTCCGCCTGTCCCGCCCGCCACATCATCGAAGCCGGCGCAGTTGATCGCTTCCATCACAGCCGAGTAATTCCAGGCGCGCTCGTTCATGAAGCGGATGTCTTCCAGCGGCGAGATTTCTGCTTCGACCTGTAGCGCGGCTTCATAATCGCCACGGCGCTGGGCATTGTTGATGGCGTCCGATGCCTGCGCGACCACGATATTGATGCCCGATGTATGCCCTTGCGCGCCCAGTTCGGCTGCGGCTGTGGAGCGGTCGCCGATGCCCCAGATGACGATCTTGTCGCTGCCTAGCGCCTGCACAAATGGCAGCACATCGCTTTCCTGCGTGCCGATTTTGACGCCGATGACATGCGGCGAATCTTGCGCCAGGCGGATGACCGCATCACGATCTCGCGGACGCCGAAAATAATACAAAAAGCGCGTGCCATGTTCGGCGGCTTGGTCGGCGGTGAATTGCAACAGCGTTTCGTACAAGCCGGCCGGCGCATAAGTGCCAGTCAGCGGCATGATCAGGCAGACATCGGGCGGTCTTTGCAAGGCGGCCAACTGCCCCAGCAAGGTAGCCGCTTCGGGCAGTGGATTGGGCGCTATCGCCGCCATTAAGATGCCTTCGCCAGCCATGCGTCGCCCGGCGATGTCCAGCAGCTTGACCTGGTCGGCATAACTGATGTGATGCAGAAGGCTGGTGCCAGCGATGGCGATGACGCGCGGACGACCGCCACTGAGGCTGTTGCTGCCCATCAGGTAGTCGATATTTTTGGCGTGCCCAGCATAATCGATCTGCCCGCCGATGTAGGGAATCAGCGGAATGCCGATCACCGAGTTCAGCCCGTCCAGCAGCGCGCTTGTTGCGATCATCGGCGACCTCTCAGTTGCAAACGCAAGATTGTATCTACAGAAGGTTGTCCAATAAAGTAATGCAACAATATGCAGGAAGGTCGTACGCGATTCAACAATCCGACTACCAGCGCGTCGCCTGGAATTTCCAGCCTGGCTCGATCTTTTGCATCTCGATCTCGTCATTGCGCTCGGTCAGCCCGCATGTCAGGTAATGCTGATGCAACTGCGCCAGTCGCTCGCGGTCGACTTCGATGCCCAAGCCCGGTTCGTTTCCCAGCGCGATCGCTCCATTCTCAAATTGCAGCGGCTTGACCAGCAAGTCCTGCCCGTCTTGCCAGGGATAGTGCGTGTCGCAGTCGTACAAATCGTTGGGGGTGGCGGCTGCCAGCTGCACCATCGCCGCCAGCGATATGCCCAGGTGGCTGTTGGAGTGCATGGACAAGCCGCGCCCGAATACGCGACAGATGCGCGCCAGATCCAGCGATGCGCGGAAGCCGCCCCAAAAATGATGGTCGGACAAGATGATGGCTTCCGAGCCCAGCTGGATGCTGCCGGGCAGATCGGCGAAGCTGGTCGTGCACATGTTGGTGGCCAGCGGAATGTCCAATGCGCGCGCAACCGCCGCCATATTCGCTTGTCCGCGCACCGGGTCTTCGCAATATTCCAGCACGCCAGCCAGCTTGTTGCCGGCTGCGATGGCTGTGTCGACGCGCCAAATGGCATTGGGATCCAGCCGCAGCGGCACATCTGGGCCAAATGCCTCGCGCAGCGCCAAGATCGCCGCGACTTCAGCGTCTGGAGGAAAAACGCCGCCCTTGAGCTTGATCGATCGAAAACCATAGTGATTGCACATGGCTTGCGCCTGCGCCACAATACCAGCGGGATCCAGCGCCGCTTCTGCCCGTGCCGCCGGCCAGCCCGTGGCGGTTGGGTCGCGCTCAAAGCCGTGCTCGCCGCCAGCGCCAGCCTGCTTGTAAAAGAGATAAGCCGCGAATGGCACGCGGTCGCGCACGGCCCCGCCCAGCAGATCGACCACGGGACGTCCGGTCGCCTTGCCCAGCAGGTCATAACAGGCGACTTCGATGGCGCTGCGCACATGCACCCAGGCGCGCTTATCCCAGGGCGTCGCGCCACGCTCGTCGGGCTGCGCCAGCTTGTCGATGCGCGCGAATAGCGTATTCAACTGCCATGCGTCTGTGCCGATGATGCCTTCGGCCGCTTGTGTCAAGGCGGAGCGGGTGGATTCGCTGCCCGGGATCTCGCCCCAACCGCTGATGCCGTCATCGCTGACCAGTTCGATGATGAGGCGCAGGGCATAAGGCGCGTGCAGTCCAGCCGCGTTGAGCAGTGGCGGGTCGGGCACGGCGACAGGCGTGATGTGACAATCGGCGATGCGCATGGGCTATTTCTTCCCGGTCGCCAATTTGCGGCGAGTCTCGCGGACGGCGATGGCGGGCAGGCGCTGCGCGTGGTTTTCAACGAACTCCGCGATGGCAGCGCGATGCAGCTTGATGCCTTTGCGCAGCAGCCAGGAAATTGCTTTGCTGATGCGTTTGTCTTTTTCGCTTTGCAGCTGCTGGATCAGCTCCAGTGCCAGCTCCAGCAGGCGCGCATCGTCCGCCTGGCTGATTGGCGCGGTCAGCAAAACCAATGCCGCGCGCTGTTTGTTGATATTCGCGTCTTTCGCCAAAGACCGCAGCAGCGCCGCCCAGTCGTCCCAGCCCGCCAGCAAATCGTCCGCGTTGAAGACAGTCTGGCAGGTGCTATCGACCTCTGCCCAGCCCTCCAGGCAGCCCAGCCATTTGTCCAGTTGGGTCGATGGCAAGGCGCGGCGGTGTCGCGGATAGCGCAGCAAGAG
>DAOUJB010000267.1:0-16566 GCA_034423155.1 Anaerolineae bacterium
TTCTGACAAAACGCATGGACAAGGCGGTGAATCCGCGCTGGATCGTCGTTTGTCTGGCCGCGCTGGTGGCGATCGGCGTGTCTTTGCGCCTCAGCGAGCCAGAGCCGCCAAGTTTGTATGTCGACGATGGACAGGTCAAGGTGGCGATGTGGGCGGAGAAATCCAGCCTGGTGATCCCGCGTGAGTGCGTTGATATCCGGCTGTCGGTTGTTGGCGCGCAGTCTGTTCGGCACGCAGGCGAGGTGTTGACGCTCCAAGACAATACCGCACAAGTCCTCCACTGCGAACAGCCTGACTACGCGGCGATGCTGGAAGTCACAGGCCTGGATGGTGTGGAACGGCAATACGACTTGCCTTTACGAGTCCTGTGGGGTTCGCTTGCGTATGCGCCGGTTTTCTCTTATGTACACCTTGTCGCGCTGGTTCTGGCGGCGCTGGTTTACCTGCCGATGGCAATAGAAAAAGCGCGCGAGACCTGGCTGCGGCGCGAATGGTCAGATGTTGCGGCGATTTTCGGGCTGACGGCGGCAGTGCTGATCGTCTACCTGCCGTTCGGCTTTGACAGCGTGGGGCACTGGGAAGAGTGGGTGAACAAAGCCGTTTTTGAAAACGCTCAAAGCGAGGCTTTTCGAGGGGAGTATGCGTCACGCCCCTTTGTCGATATGCCGCGTACGCTGGCGACACTGATCGACAGCGAGTCATTTGTCGGCCATCACATCGTCAATTGCGCGAATATCGCCTTGCTGGCAATCCTCGCCTATGCTGTCTTGCGAAAGCTCGGCGTACGCAAACTCTACGCATATCTGATTGCCGCGCTGGCGCTGGCCTTCCCGATTAATGACATGATGCTGGCGACGAGATACTCGACTGGCACCGGCAGTGTCTTGTGGTTGATGCTGGCCTGCTACTGCGCCCTGGACTTCCTGGATTCCAACCGCTGGCGGTCGCTGGCGGGATGCGCCCTGGCGCTGCTGTTGAATATGGGCAGCTATGAAGCGGGTTTGGCGCTGCTGTTCGTCTTGCCATTCATCCTGTGGCTGCGACGGGGGATAACCGGCTGGCGAGGCATTAATCTGGCGCTGCTGTTCTACCTCGCTGTGTCGCTGAAAGCCTTCTGGGTGTTGTGGCTGTATGCGACTGGCCGACCTGTCTTCGCTTCCCGGACCATTGATGCGCTGTTTTCGGCCGACGCATCCTCACAATCTTCTTTGTTTGACGGTTTCACCGACGGCTTGGCCAGCGTCTATTATCAGATCTATTTTGGCGGCTGGCGCACAGCTTTCGAATCCTTGGTTGTCAACGATTGGTGGTTGCCAACATGGATAGCAGTTTGCTGCCTGTCTGGCGCTGCAGTCTACCTGTCGAGGCAGCCTGACGAAACGCCAGAACCAGCCTTGCGGCGTATCGTGCAGAGCGCCCTGCTCGGTTTTGCATTGATCGTGCCCGCGACTGGCATCATGATCCTGCTGAAAGGGGTGCCCAGCGCCGTCGCGATACTGGTGGGTCGCGCCAGCAATGTCATGACCTATGCGCCCACCGCCGCCGCTGTCAGCGTATTGTGCCTGCTGCTGTTGCTTGTGGCAAAGCTGCGCGATCGGCATAGCCGCGACCTGGCACTAATCGCGCTGACCACGATGCTGCTGCTGCCAGGCCTGGCGAAGTTATTCGTCGCGCACGGCGACTTGACAGACAAAGCTCACGCGAAAGCCAGGGTCTTTTACCAAATACTGACGGAAGTCCCGCGCCTGGAGCCCAATAGCTACCTGATGGTGATGACAACCATGTCGGAGCAAGAACTGGCCGAGCTGGGGCTGATTGAGTTGTATGGCGGCAATATGTTTGCCAGCGCTATCAGCGTTCTGTACCCCGCGCCCAACGCGCCTGAAGGCTTTTTCTGCTATGCGCCATTCAGCTGTAGCCGCGGCCTCGGGGGCCGATTCAACTGGAAAGGGCATGATCGCCGCTGGCCACATACAGTCGTGCTTGAACTGCGCCCCGACTTGACAATCGAGTTGGTGGACGACCCGGGCGCTCGCTTCAATTGGGGCATATCGATAAACTATGACCCGTTGCCGCTGATCGCTACTGATGCACCCCTGCCGCCACGCGCGCGCACGATGCTGGCGACAGCCTGGCGAGAAGCCAATGAATAGTCAACAAGCGCCGCCACGATGACACAGGACAAGGAGATGAAGTGCCGTGGAGCCGATTATGGTGTGCCCATGACGCACCCGTTCGCGGTGCCGCGTTCACGAACCGGGCATACGCACGAATCCCTGCGAGCAGACATCCAGGCTGCCCTGGAGCCACTGCTCTATGGCGATGCCCGCGCTGGCTATGCTGTCCGCGCCCGGCTGGAAAGCGAGTTTGCTGCGTCCCTCGGCGCAAAGCATGCGGTGGCGGTGCATTCCGGCACGCTGGCGCTGTTCCTGGCGCTGAGAGCCTGTGGCCTGGGCGCGGGCGATGAAGTCATCAGCGTGGGCAACTCGGACATTTCCACCACCGGCGCGATCCATCAGTGCGGCGCGCGGGCGGTGCTCTGCGATGTGCTGGCGGACGACTACACCATGGATGCGGGGCGGGTCGAAGCGCTCGTCACGCAGCGAACGCGGGCGCTGCTGCCGGTCGACATGCACGGGCATCCCGCCAATGTCAAAGCGCTGCGAGAGATCGCCGATCGTCACGACCTGCGCATCATCGAAGACGCGGCGCTGGCAACGGGCGCACAGGATCATGGGCTGCCGCTGGGCGCATTCGCCGATATCGCCATGTTCAGTTTTGCGCCCTACAAACCGCTGGGCAGCGCGGGCAATGGCGCCATGCTGGTTTGCAATGACGCGGCGCTGGCAGAACGGCTGCGGCTGTTGACGGGATATGGCGCGGGCGGCGCGCTGGACGGGCGGCAAGATTATGTCGCAGAAGGCTACAATGCCCCGCTCGATCCGCTGCAGGCGGCGCTGCTGCTAGTGAAGCTGCCATATCTGGAAACCTGGACGGCGCGACGCAGGCAGATCGTGGCCGCTTTGGAAGCGGGATTGGCGGGCACGGCTGCCCAGACTCCGCGCTTCCGCAGCGAATCCCAGCCCACCTTCCGCTCTTACTGCATACGCGTGCCCCAGCAAGAGAAAGTGCATCGGGGCTTGCGGGCGGCTGGCATCGAATCGGTCATCCACTATGCGCCGCCGGTCTATCGCTACAGCGTATATGCGGAGGCTTTCCCCGAGAGAGAACGCCTGCCCGTAACCGACAGGCTGGCGGAAGAAATCGTCAATCTGCCCGTAACGCCTGAGCTGAGCGATGACGAAGTCGCAACTATGATCGAGGTTACGCGCGGGCTGCTGTAGACAAGGCAATCGCATTAAATTGTATATTTGCCACAGAAGTAAATGCAAGTAAGTCATGCGAATAGGGCGATGCCACTCAATTTCGAAATTTGTAGGGGCGATACTTGTATCGCCCAAATTCGCAGTGTCTGTCAGGTGGGCGACTCAAGAGTCGCCCCTACGCCATTCGACTTGATTGTTGCATTACTTTATTGGAGCTACTACTGTGTTGAGTTATTAACTTCGGCGCTGCCGTAGCGGAATTGTGTTTTGATGCGATTGGCCTGCTGCTGTAGATGGGCGCTATTGCGCATAGGGACATTTCGCCGCAACCTGCTAAGATACCCGCACAGCAGACCAAAAAGAGGAGCGCACGATGATCATCACCACCACCCCCAGCATAGAAGGCAATCCCGTCAGCGAATATCTTGGCATCGTCAGCGGCGAGGCGATATTGGGCGCAAACATGTTCAAAGATTTGTTCGCTGGCATCCGCGATATCGTGGGCGGGCGTTCGGGCGCGTATGAAGAAGAATTGCGCCGCGCCAAAGAGATCGCCCTGCAAGAGATGCAGCACAATGCCCAAATGTTGGGCGCAAATGCCATCTTGAGCATCGACCTGGATTATGAAACGGTCGGCAGCAACGGCAGCATGCTCATGGTCACCGCCAGTGGCACGGCTGTGCGGCTGGAAAAAAGCAAAGTCGGCGTCTAGAAGCTGGCACCGTGCTGGTCGCGCAAGATGTTCAGCGTGCGCTGGATTTCGTCCGCCATCCGAGCGTTTGACCAGCCCAGCGCCGCCACCGCCACATCCGCCACTTCATAGACGGCAGCGCGATCGGCATAACCCAGCATGGCGATCAATGTACGCCGCAGCAGCAAGTCATCCAGGCGCGCCACTTTTTCGCAGGTGGCCAGATAGTCGATCTCGCGTCGGCTGTAAGCAGGGTTACAGCGCAAAGGACAGTCGTCGCCAGCGGCGATATGCTCGGCGATAGCTGCCGCAGCCGTGCCATACCGCGCGAAGAGAACCGCCACTCGCTCGGCCGGCAGACGAGTGCGCCGCGCAGTTTCGCGCAGCCAGCTGGCTGGGTCGGTGGGATAATCGCGTCCGCCGCCGATTGGCTCGTGCCTGGTGTCATTACGGCGCATCTGCCCCAGGTCTTTCAGCGCCAGGTCGGCTGCCTGCTCGGCGAAAGCGCGGAAGGTCGTCCACTTGCCGCCAATCAGCGAATGCAGCGCATAGCCGTCCTCGCGCGCTGATGGCTGGCTGCGGATGCTGTGGTCGCGGCTGATCTGCCCGGTTGCGCCGCCCTCGCTGTAGGGCAAGGGACGCACGCCGGCGAACTGAAAGACGATCTGCTCGCGCCTTAGCTGAATCTGCGGAAAAACGCGCGAAACCATGCCCAGCATATAGTCGATTTCGGAGTCGCTGACGCGGGCTTCGTCCGGATTTTCGATGCGAATATCGGTCGTGCCGATGAGCACGCGCTCAAAATAGGGCAAGATCAGCACGATGCGCCCGTCTTCGTTTTCAAAAAAGATTTCGCCGCCGCCAGTCGCCGCCAGCAGCGCCGGATTGTCCAGCACCAGGTGCGAGCCTTTGGTGCCGCCGATGAATCGCTGCTGCACCCCCAGCCGCCGATTGACGAAGTCGATCCAGGGACCCGCCGCATTGATGACCACGCGCGGCTGCACTGGCAGGCTCTCGCCAGTTAGCTCGTCGCGCAACTGCACCGACCGCTCATCGCCGCCGACCGCGCTGACATAATTGAGCGCCCGACAGTGTGGATTGGCTGCCTCGGCATCCAGCAGCAGATCCAGGCAGATTCGCTCCGGGTGCGGCATCCAGGCATCGTAATAATTGGCCGCGCCGATGATTTGCGGATGCAACTGTGGCAGGGCGTCCAGCGCAGCCCGCTTCCATTGCATTTGGTGGCGTGGCAGGGCGCGTTCGCCACGAATGAGGCTGTCATAGAGCCACAAACCCAGCTTGATCACCAGCGCGCCGCGTTCGCCCGGACGATCGCGCCAGCCCAGAAACTTCAAAGGCGCATTCAATGTGCCCGAAAACCAGCAAAAAATTGGGATGGTGGTGCGCAGCGCTTTGGCGTGCTGGGGCGCGTTGCGCAGCATCAGGTCGCGCTCGCGCAGCGCCTCGTTGACCAGGCGAAACTCGGCATTTTCCAGGTAGCGCAAACCGCCATGCAGCATGTGCGAAGACGCCGCCGATGTCCCGCTGCCGAAGTCGCCGCGTTCGACCAGCAGGCAGTCGATGCCTTGCAGCGCCAGATCGCGGAAGCTGCCGATGCCGTTGATGCCGCCGCCGATGATCAGCACAGACACACGCGGATTCTCGCGCAGCGACTGCAACGCCCCGGCGCGGCTCATGGCTCTCGCCCAGCTATTGCCCGCGCGCCGAGGATCAAACTGCGCCCGGTCATGGCAGGTGGCGCAGCGATGTTCAGCAAGTCCAGCACAGTCGGCGCAACATCAGCCAGCCGCCCCCAGCTGCGCAGGTCGTAAAAGAACCTGGCGTCCAACACGAAGAGCGGCACGGGCGCAACGGTGTGATAAGTATGGGCTGCGCCGGTCAAGGGGTCGACCATGCGCTCGCAATTGCCATGATCGGCGGTCACGATGGCAACGCCGCCTTTGCCTGTGACCGCCGCCACCAATTCGCCTGCGCAGGCATCGACCACAGACACAGCTTCCAGCGCAGCTTCCAGAGAACCCGTATGCCCGACCATGTCCGGGTTGGCGAAGTTGATCAGCAGAAAGTCATCAGCCGCTTCGTCCAGCCGCGCCAAGGTCGCTTCGGTCAGTTGGCGCGCGCTCATTTCGGGCTGCAGGTCGTAGGTGGCGACCTTGGGCGAAGGCACGATATGGCGCGTTTCGCCGGGGAATGGCGCTTCTGCCCGCCCGTTGAAGAAGAAAGTTACATGCGGATACTTCTCCGTCTCGGCGCTGTGATACTGCGTTTTGCCGGCGCGGCTGATCGTCTCGGCCAGCGTGTCCGCCAGCAGCTCGACCGGAAAGAGCACATCATCGGCGAGCCCATCTTGATAGGCTGTCATGGTGATCAAGCGCAGATCGGCGACCGGCGCGAAGTGCTCGGCAGCGACTATATCGCGTTTGCGGAAGGCTCGACACAGCTGGCGCATGCGGTCGGCGCGAAAGTTGAAGCAGAGCAGCGCATCGCCCGCTTCAATCGCCAGGTCGTCGCCAGCGATGACCGTCGGCAGCAGGAACTCGTCGGTGACGCCAGCGGCATAAGACATGCGGATGGCCGTCATGGCATCGGGCGCGTGCTGTTCGCCCCGGCGCTCGACCATGGCGGCATAGGCGCGCTGCGTGCGTTCCCAGCGCTGGTCGCGGTCCATGGCATAATAGCGTCCACTGACCGTGGCGATGCGCCCTGCGCCAAAATCCGCCAGCCGCTGGCAGAGATCGGCGCAGAAGTGCTCGGCTTGTTGGGTTGGCGTGTCGCGCCCATCGGTGATCAGGTGCAGCACGGGGTCGATGCCCGCCGACTTGGCGATCTCCAGCAAGGCCAGCAAATGGTCGCTGTGGCTGTGCACGCCGCCATCGCCCAGCAATCCGATCAGATGCAGCTTGTTGCCGGCGCGTTTCAACGAAGCAAAAGTATCTTGCAAGACCGGATGCCGCGAGAGGCTGCCATCGCTTATCGCATTGGCAATGCGCGAGATATCCTGGTAGACGATGCGTCCCGCGCCCAGATTCAAGTGTCCGACTTCGGAATTGCCCATCTGCCCCGGCGTCAAACCGACATGCTCGCCCGAACTGTGGATGATGCTGCGTTCGTTTTCCGCTAGCCAGCTATCATAATTGGGCGTATCGGCCAGGGCGATTGCATTGCCCGCGCGCGCCTCGCGGATGCCCCAGCCATCCAGGATGATCAGCATTACAGGCGTTGTGGGCATGGCTCTCCGCCGGGGCTGGCTTGGCGCTGCCTTTGGTTTACCACACACCGTCAGCTCGATGTAGGGGCGAGGCGCCGACTCGCCCGCAAGTGCAGCGTGATTTATTGACGGCGCAAAGCCGACGCAAGCAGGCTGTTGGCGCGGTGCGGCAGGGGCGCATCGGCAGCGTAGAGTCGGCTGGGGTCGTATTCGACATCAAGTTCCCAGCCCAAATAGGCGGCGGGATCGTCAACGAGCGAAACTTGCAGATCGTCATCCACATGCAGCAGCAAGGTCTTTTGCAGGGCGGCTGCGCGGTCGGTGGCGACCAGCAGCATGTCATCGCTGGCGATGCGCCCACAACGCGATTGTGACAGGCAGAATGTCGCTCCGTCCGGCGCATCGTCCTCATAAATCAGCCACAAAGCGCTATCGAACATGGCGCCCGCAGCCAGCTCCCAGATACCCCGCTCCTGCATGGTCGGCCACGACATGCTTGTCATGACCAGCAGCTGCGTTTGCGCATGCGGCGCGGGCACGAGCGATACGATCTCGTGCATGATGCGCGCCTTGCGGTCGGCAGCAGCGATCGTCTCGGCATGCTGGACGAAGAACCGTGCCAAAGAAGGCAGCAACAGCAGCAGGCACAGCGCGATCAAGGCATAATCACGCCTGCGCCCATCTTTCAATTTCGCCGTAAGCAGCAGCAACAGGCAAAAAACAGCCACAGCCGCGCCGAAAGGCACATAAAAGAACATGCGCCAGGTATCGTTTTGGTACGCGGAGAACCACATCAGCACGCCGACAGCCGGGATGATGAGCAGCAGCCCGCCCAACAAAACAGCGCCGATCTGTCGCCATGACGGCGGTTGCGGTGGGGAAGCCTGCCGCGCCAGGTAGAGCGCCAGGCCAGCGACCAGCACCAGCCCCAGCAGCGTCGGCAGCAGCCAGTGATTATCCGCCAGCGACGCGACTGCCTCGCGCCAGCCGTCAAAGAATGTTTGTTGATAAACCGAGCGCAGCGCCTCCGCCGGGTTGGCAAACAGACTACCGCCGCTGCCCAAGCCCCCCGCGTAATTGGGACGCCCCGTCAAGTTCAACAGCAGCAGCCAGCCGGCTTTGAAGATGGGCGACAAATACCACAGAATAGTCGCGCTCAGCTTCAGCCGCCGCGAATACTGCCCGCGCAGCCACCAAAGCGCCGGCAAGACCAAAATCAGCGCATAGGCGGTTTCGTTGCTGGCCGCGTTGTAGAGCAGCGCCAGCAGCACGCCCAGCAGACTGTGTCGGCGTGGGTTGCGCAGCCAGTCCAGCAGCAAACACAAGCCGACCAACAGCCAAAACACCGCGTGATTCAAAGGCAGCGAGCGCAGCGACATCAAGCCTGAATTAACGGGATAGGCGAAGAAGAGAATCGCCATCAAAAAAGCGACCAGACAGCGCGCGCCCAGCTGGCGAAGGATGAGGTAGAGCACAGCCAGCTTGCCGAAGTGCAGCGCAAAATGCACCAGGTTGAAGCCGATGTAAGAATCGCTGTCGAGCAGAATCGACAGAATATGCGGCATGATCGCGAAGAAACGGCTGACCTCTTCGCCGCGGTGTTTCACATCGTCCAGACCCTGGATAGCCGCGTTGTTCGTCCACAATTCCCAATGCCCAGCGCCATCAAAACCAAAAGGCAGGTAGAGCAGCAGCACAAGCGCGAAGAATCCCGCCAACGCACACAGGTCCTGCCATTTGCGCAAGCGCCAGGCATCGCGAGCGGCCGCAACTAGCAGCGGCGTGAACACCAGCCCAGCCAGCGCAAGCCCCAGCGTCTGAAAGCCGACAAAAGCCGCTTCGTCCCGCGCGCCAGGCAGAATAATCCGGGCAGGCAGGCTGTGCGAAGATGTCGCGCCATCGGGGTGTTGCAGCGTCAGCGTGGGCAGACCGGCAAATTCCTTGCAAAAGCGCCCCTGGCTGTGGTTATCTTCAATAGCATAACCAGGGTCGCCGTTGAAGCTGACCGTCTCTGCGCCCAGCACCGACCAGTGGGCTGTGAGGCATTCGCGCGGAAATAGCAAGCTGCTCTTCTTCGCCCAAAAGCGCAGGGCGACCTGTTCGTCAGCGTAGTCGATCACAAGCGGGTCGGCGGGCGCGAGCCGGGCTGCCGTCCCGGTGACGACCAGCAGCGCCCCAGCGACGATCAGCCAGCGCAGGTTCCAGGCGCGATCCAGCGATTTCACCCAAAAGAAATAGACCGCCAGCCCAAGCGAACCGACCACGCCGCTGAATCCCGCCAGATAGAGCAGCAGGTCGGGCAGGAAGTGAACGCGCAGCACGAATTCGCGATACAGCCCATCGGGACTGCGCACGGCAAAGCGCGCCGCTGTGTCGTTGAGCTGCGGGCAGAAGGCTTTTTCTCCCCAGCCGATCTCGCCGCGCTCTTCGACATGCAGCGCTTCGATGCCTTCGGCGCGCCAACGGATGGTCACGCAGTCGCCGGGGAAAAGCGCCCAGGCACGGTCGGCGGCGAAGCGCAGGCTGGTTTCGCCGTATTGCTCGTCTATGGTCGGGATGGGGCTATAAGCGGCAATGACAATCGTCAGTAGCGCAATCAGCAGCGCCAGGGCGATTGCGGTGGCGCGCGAGGTCAGGTGAAGTTGGCGCGTGAACATCAATTAACTTCCCCCTGTCTCGCCGGGGGGATTGAGGGGGTTGACCGGCGGCGCATCGGGGTTTGCGCTATCCGCGCCCGCGCACATTCGGGTCGAGGAAGTCGCGCAGCCAGTCGCCCAAAAAGACGACACCCAGCACCGTCACGGTGATGGCGATGCCCGGGAAGGTCGTCATCCACCAGGCGCTGTTGATGTATTGTCGTCCATCCGCGAGCATCAGCCCCCAGGTGACTGTCGGCGGCTTCACGCCCAAGCCCAGGAAACTCAGTGAAGATTCGGCCAGCACAGTCACGCCGACTTGCACAGCCGCCAGCACGATCGCCGACGAGATGACATTGGGCAAGATGTGGCGCAGCATCACCACCAACCGGCGCTGACCCAGCGCATAAGCGGCGATGACATATTCTTGTTCGCGCACTTTCAACACCTCGCCACGAATGACGCGCGCATAAGTGACCCAGCCGGTCAGCCCGAGGATGAGGATCAGCGTGCCCAGCCCCGCACCGACGACTCCCGATATGGCCACCACCAAGATGATGAAAGGCACAGCCAGCAAGCCATCGACGATGCGCATCATCAAACTGTCCAAACTTCCGCCCACGAAACCGCTAACCAGCCCGTATAATACGCCGATCGTGCCCGATATCAGAACAGATACCACGCCGACCAGCACCGAAACGCGGCTGCCAGCGATGATGCGGCTGAAGATGTCGCGGCCCAGTTGGTCGCTGCCCAGGCGATAGATGCCGCTGGCATCGCTGTAGCCCGGCTCTTTGAAGCGCGCGCGCAAGTTGCCTTTGATCGGGTCGTGCGGCGATATCTGCGGTCCGAACAGCGCCAGCAACACCACCACAAGCACGATGAGCGTGCCTGTCGCGCCGACCGGGCTTTGCAGCATGATGGCAATGCCGCGCAACAAGGCGTTGCGGCGTGGTGGCAGGCTGGCGATATCAGCAGTCATGGCGATCCTTAGTCAAAACGGATGCGCGGATCGATGAGAATGTAGATGACATCGATCGCGTAATTGATCAATATGAATGACAGCGCGAAGAAAAACAATCCCGCCTGCACCATGGCGATATCGCGCACATTGATGCTGTCGATCATCTGCCTGCCCAGACCGGGCCAGCTGAACACGCTTTCCACGACCACCGAGCCACCCAGCAGCCAGCCCAGCTGCAAGCCAAAGACGGTCACGATAGGAATGAGGGCGTTGCGCAGGGCATGCCGCAGCACCACCGCCTTTTGCGCCAGCCCCTTGCTGCGAGCCGTGCGCACATAATCCTGGCTGAGCACCTCCAGCATGGCCGAACGGGTCAGCCGCGACAGACGCGCCGCCATACCGACGCCCAGCGTGACCGCCGGCATGATCAAAGCGCGCGGCTCTAATGCGCCAAAAGCCGGCAGCATGCGCAAATGCACCGAAAAGATGATGATCAACATCAAGCCCAGCCAAAAGCTCGGCATGGCCGTGCCCAGCGATGCCAGCGCCGTGCTCAGCAGGTCGATGAGGCTGTTGCGCTTCAATGCCGAGACTATGCCCAGCGGGATGGCGATAGTCACGCCGATAGCGGCCGCCGCCGAAGCCAGCATATAGGTATAGCCCAGCCGTTCGATGACCAGCTCCATAGCCGGCCGATTGGCTTGGAAAGACTTGCCAAAGTCGCCACGCAGCGCTTTGCTGAGGAAGGTGATGTATTGTTCGCCCAATGGTTTGTCGAAGCCCCAGGCCGCGCGCAGCTTGGCGATTTGCTCGGCATCGAAGTTGGGCGGCGCCATCACCAGAATCGGATCGCCGCGCAGCCGCACCATAAAAAATACCACCAGCGACACCATGAACATGGTGACGACCAGTTGCACGAGGCGGCTGAGAATGAATGCGCGCATAGGCTGCCTGCTAAAGGTTATCCGAACGAGTGCGATCCGCCCGACCTGACACAGGAGAATTATACCCGCGCCGGCACGAGGCGGCGAACCATCCACAATGCTTGCTAAAACCCCTCCCCGTCAGGACACAGACGGTAGCCAAAGCGGGCGACCCAATGGCTCGCCCCTACCCGGCTGTCGGGGGACCGAGGGGGCTGTCCGACTAAAGCAAGCCCAGCCGCTCGAATTGCTCGGGCGGGCTGTCATTTTCGCGCATCAGCCGCTTCAGATGCCCGATCATCATGCGCTCGATATCCGCATTTTCCAGCGGCTGCTGCTGGGCATAATCGGCTTCGATATCATAGAGTAGCGTGCCGTAGAGGTGCGCTTCGACCCAGGAGCGCCCCGGCACCCGCAGCGTGCGACAGCCTTTGGTGAAGCGGAAAGGCTCGACCAGCGTCGCAGGCTGCAGCTCGTCCACGCCGAAGTGCGCGCGGATGTGCATGGGCATCAGCGTGTATTCGTACAGCGGCGCATTGTCTGGATTGGCGGGCGCGCGCATATAGACATACTTGCCATCCGTGCAGTTGACATGTCCGCCGAATAGGCCAAAGAGCGCGGCTTCTCGCACAGGCGCGTCGTTGGCGATGGCGTCGGCCAGGGGCAGGCCTTGCATGTCGGCCGGCAGGTCCATATCAAAATAATCCAGCAGCGTGGCCGGCAGGTCGATCATCTGCACCAGTCCCTGGCGGCGTTCGGCGGCGATGCGGCTGCGCGGATCCCAGATGAAGAGCGGCGTATGCGCCAATTCTTGATACCAAGGCTGCTTGTTCTTCGCCCACCAGTCGTGCTCGCCCAACAGGAAGCCGTGGTCGGTGCAGACGATGAGCATCGTATCGTCCCACAGCGACAACTCGTCCATTACATCCATGACGCGCCCCAGGTAGCGGTCGCACATAGAAAGCAGCGCTGTGTATTGGTAGCGCATGTATTGCACATATTCCGGGGATTCGCTCAGCGGTTTATAGCTGGGCCAATCGCCAGGCAGGCCCGGCTCGGGCTGGTCCGCCAGCTGCGGATACAGCTGCTTGAATTCGGCATGGCTGAAGAAGGGTTCGTGCGGGTCGAATGTTTCGACTTGCAAGTACCAGTTGTCGGCGGCGGCGTTGTCGCGGATGAACTCCATGCCCAGCGAGAATGTTCGCGCCTGGGGCTGGTCTTCGGGCTGGGGCATATAGCTGCGGTTGATCCAGTCTTGCCGCCACGATTCCGCCGGAAAGGTCGGGTCGCCCGCCGAGCGCGTATCAAGAGGTATCTCGACTTTGGGGTCGACCTGGCCTTTCCACAAGTCGCCTTCTTGCCCGCGCACGAGTTCGTAGCTGCTGTAGCGGTTGTGATAAGTTGCGCCGCCATCTTCCCAATAATGCACATGGTCGGTGACCAAGTGGGTGTAGACGCCATTTTCGCGCAGGATCTGTGGCATGGAATCGTCAAATGGTTCCAGCGGCGACCAACTGCGATGCAAGAAGTTGTAGCGTCCGGTGTGCAGTTCGCGCCGCGCGGGCATGCAGGGCATACTGCCGATATAGCAGTTGTCAAAAGTGGCGCTGCGCTCGGCGAGCCGCTGGAAGTTGGGCGCATGCACCCAGTCGTTGCCATAGGGCGGCAGCATGCGCCGGTTGAGCGTGTCGAACATCAGCATGATGGCTTTCATCGGCGCGACTCCTCCTGGTTGATAGTCTCGGCGTCAATTCTACTCTGCCAGAGGCGTCAATTGGTAGAATCGCGCAATGCCGTGCTATGCTCTTGGCACAGGCTATTGGGAAGGAGGCAGGCATGGTCGCATTGGACAGACCGCGCGAAAGACGCAAGTACTGCCTGGCCGATGTGCCGTGGCTATTGCAGTTGCCGGAATATGCCGACGGTCGCTTTGAACTCATTGAAGGAGAAATCGTCGCCATGTCGCCAACGGGCTTGTCGCACGGCAGGCAGTCGGGTTACATCACCTATTTCTTGGTCGAATATGCAGAGCAGACTGGCCTAGGCATCGTAACAACGGATACGGGCTATTTCGCAGCCGATGACGATGAGACCCTGCTAGGTCCCGATGTCGCCTTTATCCGCATGGAGCGCCTGGACGACCCCGATTCGAATCAATTTGTGCCGGCCATGCCCGACCTGGCTGTGGAAGTGAAATCGCCCAATGACAGCTATGCCTTTATCCGTCGCAAGGCGGAATTGTATCTGCGCCGTGGCACGCGACTCGTCTGGCTTGTGTATCCGGATCGGCGCGTTGTGGAAGTCTGCCGTCTGGATGACGCGGGAGAATTACAAATCGACCCTGTGAACGCCGATGATGCGCTGTCCGGCGAGGATGTGCTGCCCGGCTTTAGGCTCGAATTGTCGCGCGTTTTTTCGCAAGCGCGCTAGCCCTTGACTGCGTAACCAGCGCGCAAGGCCGTGCTATGCTCGTGGCACGGGCTATTGGGAAGGAGGCAGGTATGGTCGCATTGGACAGACCGCGCGAAAGACGCAAGTACCGCCTGGCCGATGTGCCGTGGCTGTTGCAGTTGCCGGAATATGCCGACGGGCGCTTTGAACTCATTGAAGGAGAAATCGTCGCCATGTCGCCAACGGGCTTGTCGCACGGCAGAAAGTCAACTCGAATAGGGCGGTTGCTGGACGAATACGCCGAGCGGACTGGACTGGGCATCGTAACGGCGGATACGGGCTATTTCGCAGCCGATGATGATGAGACCCTGCTAGGTCCCGATGTCGCCTTTATCCGCAGGGAGCGCCTGGACGACCCCGATTCGAATCAATTTGTGCCGGCCATGCCCGACCTGGCTGTGGAAGTGAAATCGCCCAATGACAGCTTTGCCTTTATCCGTCGCAAGGCGGAGTTGTATCTGCGGCGTTGCACGCGGTTGGTTTGGCTTGTGTTTCCCGAACGGCGCGTTGTGGAAGTCTGCCGTCTGGATGACGCGGGAGAATTAAAAATCGACCCTGTGAACGCGGATGATGCGCTGTCCGGCGAGGATGTGCTGCCCGGCTTTAGGCTCGAATTGTCGCGCGTTTTTTCGTAAGCGCGCTAGCCCTTGACCGCGCCGACTGTCAGCCCCTTGATGATGTGGCGTTGCGCCAGCAGCACCAAGATCAGCGCCGGGATCATCGCCACGAAGCTGCCAGCCGCCATCTCGCCATAGCGAATATTGAATTCTTGCACGAAGTTGGCGATGCCCACGGGGATGGTGCGGCCGGCGCTGGTGGTCGTGAGCGACAGCGAAAACAGGAACTCTTTCCAGCTGAAGACGAAGACCAGCACAGCCATGGCCGCCAAGCCCGGGCGCACGATGGGCAGGATGACCATGCGGAAGGCTTGCCATTGCGTGCAGCCGTCAATGACCGCGGCTTCTTCCAGTTCTTTGGGCACTTCGGCGAAGAAGTTCATCATCATGATCACAGCCAGGGGCATATTCAGCACGACATGCGCCATGATGACAGCAGCGGGCGTGTCATAGATTCCCGCCGCGCGCGCCCACAGATAATAGGGCGTAACGAAGACGATAGGCGGCATCATGTTGACGAAAAGCAGCCAGACGAGGATCCCGCCCGTCACCCAGCGCTGCCAGCTCAGCCGCGCCAGCGAATAGGCGGCCAGCGAACCGATCGCGCCACAGATCAGCGCCACGCTGGACGAGACGATCAGGCTGTTGCGCGTCAATTCGGCGAAGTTGCTGCGGCTGCCCGTGAAGATTTCTTCGTAATTCGCCGTCTTCGCCGTGAAAAAGAAGCTGCCGCTGTAGACATCAGCCATGCTCTTCAGCGAGGTCTGCACGATGTAAAAGACCGGGAAGAGGATGATGAAGACGACGATCAGCAGCGACAAATTCAGCGCGATCTTGGAGGCAGCGCCTTGCTTCATCCCAAGCGCCTCCGCACGACTCGGCTCGCCCACAAATAAAATGCCACGAAGATGAACATGAAGGCCGCCACCATCAGCGACAGAAAAGCCGCATAACCCAGCCGAAATTGCTCGCTGAAAACTTTGTAGATGTGCATGCTGATGACCTGGGTGGCTGTGCCCGGTCCGCCCGATGTCAGCACGAAGATCTGGTCAAAGACCTTGAAAGCCAAAATCGTGCGCAGCAACATAGCCACCAAAATAGTCGGCGCCATCATGGGCAGGATGACATAACGGATGGTGCGCAGCTCGGTCGCGCCATCCACGCGGGCGGCTTCCAACAGCGGCGGCGGGATGGACTCGATGCCAGCCAGCATGATCAAAAACATGAAGCTGGTCCAATGCCAGACATCGACGATGATGACCGAGATCAACGCCAGGTCGGGGTCGGCAGTCCACAGCAGCGGATACTGCACGCCCAGTTCGATCAAGATGGTGGTGAAGAGCCCATAATTGTAGTCGTACATCAGCGACCACATCGTGCCGATGGCGACCGGCGGGATAAGCAGCGGGATGATGACGACGCTGCGATAGAGGATGGAAAGCGTCTTGGTGCGGCTGATCGCCATCGCCAGGCAGAAGCCGGTGAATGTCTCGATGAGCACCACCGCCACCACGAAGACCAATGTGTTCTTCAGCGCGATGCCGGCGATAGGGTCTTTGGCCAAGTTGTCCAACTGCCCCAGGCCGATGAACTCCGAAACCAACTCGCCTTCCACGAACTCCAGCTCGGAGACGCTCATTTGAAATAGCTGCAAGATGGGCAGCAGCGTGAAGATGACCAGCACGACCAAAAGCGGCAGCAGCGCCCACAGCTTGAAGCTGCCCGCGCC
>DAOUJB010000268.1:0-4203 GCA_034423155.1 Anaerolineae bacterium
GGCAGCATGACCAGCACAGGTTTCTTCGCGCCGACTGCCTGCGCCACCAGCGTCTTGAAGACTGCTTCGGCAGGGAAGCCCACCGCCGCCGCCACTTCCTGGGCATCGCGCAGCGCAGGATCATAATGATGCGCCCTATAGGCGATATCCCGCGCATCCAGCAGCCGCATTGAATTGAGCTTCTTCGCTTTTGCCATCGCTCTACTCGTCGTCTTGCGGTTGGTATTGCCGCTTCGCCAAACGCGCCATAATCCCGGGCGCAAAAACGCCGCCAGCCAGTATCAGGCGGTCGAACAAACGCAGGATTACCCGCCGCTGTCGGTGCTGTGCCGCCCGCACGATAGTTTTCGCCACAGCCTCAGCGCTTTCAGTTGGCAATCCGCCGCGATTGCCTTGCTTGCTGCCCAGGCGATTCTGGTTGAACTCGCTGCTCGTCCGCCCGACCAACACATCGCTAACATGGATTCCATCTTCTTCCAGTTCCAGGCGCAGCGAACCGGCCAGGCTGGAGACGAAGGCTTTGCTGGCAGCATAGGCAGCGGTGTAGGGCGTGTGGATGCCAGAGACGACTGACGACACGATCAGGATTTGCCCGCCGGTGGAGCGCAGCGCCGGCGCACAAGCGCGCACGCTGTGGATGACGCCATCGATGTTTGTGCGCAGCAATGTCTCCAGGTGCTTCCAGTCGGCTTCGACTAAAGTCCCATGCTGTCCGATGCCGGCATTGGCGACCAGCACATCTAGCCGCCCAAATCGTTCCAGTGTCATGGCGACAGCCGCCTC
Organism: Anaerolineae bacterium; assembly: GCA_034423155.1. Classification (GTDB taxonomy): domain Bacteria; phylum Chloroflexota; class Anaerolineae; order Aggregatilineales; family Phototrophicaceae; genus UBA6055. Next base: position 784 of record DAOUJB010000268.1, read on the forward strand.
GACCGTTGCCGCCTGCCGAACATCCCCGGCTGCCGCAAGAAAATCGCCATGCGGGGCCGGCAGCCCGGCAATCTCCCGCGCCAGCTCTTCCAGCCGTTCTTTGCGCCTCGCCAGGCCGCAGACATGAGCGCCCGCCTGCGCAAAAGCCAGCGCCGTGGCCCGCCCGATGCCGCTGGACGCGCCAGTGATGAAAATGACCTTCCGACCGACTTGCATGCTGACTCACTCCACCTGGCTGTTTAGGCGCGCACGCGATGAATGCCCGGGACCTGGTAAAACTCCCCGGCTGGCTCGCCATCAATGGTCAGCGGCAAGAATTCGCCCGCTTGTTCATCCCAGACGCCCAGTCGAAAGACATAGTGACTGCCGGTGCGGTAATCGACTCCAGCTTGCAAGCGCAGCACCTGCCGATCGTTCACGACCTCATCTTGATCCCACCAGCGCGTGGCATAGACGCCGTGACGATGGGGGTTCGCTTGAAAGCGCCATTCTTCCCCCACCAACTCGCGCTCTACATTATAAAGCCGCAGCACAAACTGCAGATCGCGCTCCAGCGGCTGCAGGGCGCGCCAGCTTGGTTCGACTGTGATGGGCGTCGAGGAGAATATTTGCGGGGGATGCACACTGGGCAAGTCTAGCCGCAGCAGGTCTCCAAAGACGATAGCTTCCGTTTCTGCTGCCAGCGCTGTGGGCAATTCGTGACGGCGCGTGAGTTTGCGCACTTCGTATAGTTCGTAACTGAAGAAGCCGTCATAATGCGCCCGCTCGAATTCGATGATGTCGCTCCTGCCCAGTGCCGCCACCAGCTGGGTGGTCAACGGGTCGATGCCGGCATCTCGATAAGCGGCGCGCGCCTTTGCTCCATAGATGAAATGCGTTGCGCCCAGCGCCTCCAGTTCGTCCAAGCGCGTCACGGGCCGATCGATGATCTGCATCTGCGGGAAGAAAAAAGGCAAGCGCTCTTCGCCCGGCGCCACGACGATTGGTTCGCGTTCGTCTTCGCGCAAGAAGTCGTTTAATCCCGCCACCACCTCCATCAGCGAGGGGTTGAAGACTTGCAGCTTTTGCCAATCGCCAGTCAGGTCGGCGCGCAGCAACCAGACCGATGACCAGCCCACATCGAATGCCACAGAAATCACGCCAGGCAGGCACAGCAGGACCAGCGCAATCAAGCAGAAACGCCGCCAGACTCTGCGCATGCGTTCAGGCTGAAAGAGTATGCACAGCGCGGCCGCGGTCGGCAAACACAGCAAGGGTAAGACTGCGAATCCCAGGCGAAAGTGATAGCTGTACGAAAAGAAGAAGGTGACGAAATAAGGCGCGGCCAACAACAGACACCAGCCAGCCGCGCTCGCAGCTCGTCGTGTCGTTTCATTTTGACTATCCCCGATATGACCGTACAAACTGCCAGCCGCCAAAGCCAGCCCGGCTGCTATGATCAACGCTTCCTGTGGCAGGATGTAGCTGACCGGCGGGTCGACCCGTTCTGGAAACAAGGTTGGGTTGGATGCCAGCAACCCGCCCAGCAGCAAGGCAAGTCCCGCCAAGCCAAGCGCCAAGCGCCGTCGTGGCAGCTTATGTAGCAGCGCGACTGTCAGAAATATAACCACGACCGATGCTGCCAGCGGCGTCAGATAATCTCCACTGCGCAACGCCCTCGTCAGCCAGACCGACTTGGGAAAAGTGATCAGCTCGTGCCCCAACAGCCAGTTGCGGGCATACCAAATCCCGCCCATCGGCAGGCAAGCCAGCCCAGTATAGACCGCCACCAAGAAGCGCGACCGCCAACGCGCAGCATCCAGGCGCGTCCGCATGAGCTCCACTGCCAGGCAAAGCAGCACGCCCCAGATGAAGGCACCGGCTGTCGGCTTGGTGAATAAAGCGATACCCAGCAGCACACCCGCCAGCAGCGCATCGCGTCTGGCCGCTAGCTGACAATCTGCTCGCCAGGCGCTGATGAAAAATGTCGCGGCCAGCGTGAAGCTGAATGCCAGCGGGATCTCCAGATCGCCCACGAAAGCCCACTGCCCGACATGCGGGTGCAAGAACCACAGCGCTGCGCAATACAAACCCGTCCGCCGTCCCACCAGTCGCGCGCCCAGCAGATAAGCCGCCAGCAGACTGCCGATATGCAGCAAGGGCAGCACCATGCGCGCGGCATGGTCGTTAATCTCGCCCAGCAGCGTCTGTACATAGGCGAATTGCAGCGGCAGGAATTGCGGATAATAGGCGATGTCGTTGGGTATGAAACCTTCCAGAAAGTAGAGCCGCCCTTGAAAACCATAGACCCACAGCGCGTCGTATGCGGTGAACGGAAAATAGGCGGTGTGCAGCCAGCGCAACGCGACCGCCACAGCCACCAGGACGATGATGAGCTTTTCGTCGATTGCCAGTGGAGGCCGCGCGACCGGCGAGAACTCGGCGTTTCGCTTGCGCCAAGCTAAGCCCGCTCCGGTGGCGGCAATGGCAGCGCTGCCCAGCATGATCAATTCCGCCGTGATGAGACGCTGCTCCAGCCCGCCGCCGACCATGCCCAAAAACAGCAGCCAGCCAGTCATCCAGGCTGATCCCAGCGCCAAAGCCAGCGCGGCTACCAGCGTGCGCGACCCCCACTGCTCGCGCCTTAGCAGCGCCAAAGCCCAGGGCAATCCCAGCCCCAGCGACATCCACAGCGCCGGCAACAGACCGGGCAGCGAAGCCTCAAGCCAGCCCAGCGATGCCATACGCTCGCTTCTTGGCGTTGCGCCACAGCCAACGCGCCGATATCACCAGCGCATGGGAGACCAGCATGATCAGCGCTGGCAGCAGCGGCAGATAATAGCGCGCCCAGGGTAAAGGCGTAACCATCAGCGTGAACAGCCCCGTCCCGCCCATCCAAAGCAACAGCAGCAGCCGATGCTCCGCCGAAACCCGTTTGTCAACCAAAAGCGCCACCGCGCCCATCAGCGAAAGCAGCAGGCAAAGCAAGCCCAGCCGCCCCGCAGCGCCGATGAACAAGACGCCTGCCCAGCCCGAGCTTTCGTAGTCGCCGATCTGCGCGGTGATCGGCGCGTATCCCGCCCAGGCATCCACCTCGAAGTATTGCCGCGCGCCCACGAAGACGAATTGGAAAAAGCCCGCCACTTGCTCGGCGAAGTCTGTGTAGCCGCCAAATGCTTCTATCTGCCCACCCAGCAAGTCTGCGCGCATTTCCAGCACCAGCGCGGGCAGGTCTAGCGGCGCATTCCACCAGGCTGGATTCATCAGCAAAAACACCGCGATCATCAGTAGGCCAGTCAGCGCAAGACCCGCCAAATCACGCAGCGCCCGCCCGCCATGCCCACGCAGCAAACGCCAAATTGGCAGAATCGCACAACTGGAGAGCACCAGCGCGCAGGCGACCAGGTTGGGATGCTTGGCTGCCAGCGCAAATCCCGCGCA
>DAOUJB010000269.1:0-3743 GCA_034423155.1 Anaerolineae bacterium
GTTTCGGCTTTGACCGCGACCAGAAAATCTTCCAGCGCCGGCTGCTCGACATAAAAGCGCGTCGGCGAGATGCAAACCTGCCCGTTGTTGCGGAACTTCGCCAGCGCGCCTTGCTCAGCTGCCCACTGCAAATCGCTATCGGCGAAGACCAACACCGGCGCGCTGCCGCCCAGCTCCATGCCCAGCTTCTTGATGCCAGCCGCAGCCCCCCGCATGAGAATCTGTCCGACCCGCTGCGAGCCCGTGAAGCTGAGTTTGCGCACGCGCGTATCAGCCAGCAGCGCAGCGCCCATGGCCTGGGGTTCGCCATTGACCAGGTTGACGACGCCGGGCGGGATGCCGGCCTCGACCATCACATTCGCCAATGCCATCGCGCTCATGGGCGTCAGTTCGCTGGGTCGACCGACGATCGTGCAGCCGGCCGCCAGCGCCCCCGCCCACTTGCGCGCCAGCAGATAAGCCGGGAAGTTCCAGGCGGTGATGGTAGCGACGACTCCCAGCGGCTGTGGCAAGGACAGCAGGCGTTTGTCGGCTTTGCGGGCTGGGATCGTGCGGCCATAAGCGCGTTTGCCTTCTTCGGCATACCAATCAAACAGATCGGCGCATGCGCCCCACTCCCCACGCGCTTCGAGCAGCGGTTTGCCGCATTCCGCCGTCATGATAGGCGCCAACTCATCCAGGCGAGAGCGCAGGGCATCGGCAATATCGCGCAGGATTGCGCCGCGCTCATAAGCCGTCATGTCTTGCCAGCCGGGCAGAGCGCGCAAAGCCGCATCAACAGCCGCCGAGACTTCGGCAGCGCCACCAAATGGCACAGTCGCAATGAGCGCTTCGCTGGCGGGGTTGCGCACTTCCCAGCTTTCGCCACTGAAGGAATCGCGCCATTCTCCATCGATCAGCATTTTGTATTGCATGGCATTCACTTTCTGTTTTGTTGCATAATCATCAACGGCGTTCCAGCAAAAATCAGCCCGCGACATAACCTAGCTTGGCAGACAGATCGGCCGCCACCTGCCGCACAATCAGGCCAAAATCGTCGATGCGCTCCAGGGTGACGCGTCCGCCGGGACCGCTGATGCCGACAGCGCCCAGCAACAGGCCGCGATGATCGTGCACCGGCGCGGCGACACAGCGCACGCCATAATTGTACTCTTCGTCATCAATGGCATAGCCGCGCTCGCGTATTTGCAGCAGTTGCGCTTGCAAAACAGCCTGGTCGGTGATGGTGCGCTGGGTGAAAGGCAACAGCGCCTCGGGCAAAGCGCCATCGCCAAAGGCCAGCATGGCTTTGCCCAGCGCCGTGCAGTGCAAGGGCGAGAGCGTGCCGATCTCCGACTCGACGCGCAGGGCGGCGCTGGATTCAGCCTGGTCGATATAGAGCGCCTGTCGCTGCGCCAGGATAGCCAGGTGCGCGCATTCGCCAGTCTCGTCCACCAGCTTGTACAGGTAAGGACGGGCATGGTCGCGCAGGCTGATGCGGTCAAGCAGGCGCTGACCCAGGCTGAGCAAGCGCGGACCGAGCTGATAACGCGCGCTGCCTTGGTCTTGGGCGACGAAGCCATAATTGGCCAGGGTGTGCAGAAGCCGGCTGGCGCTGCTCTTGTCGATGCGCATTTCTTTGGCGACTTCGGTCGTGCCCATACCGCTGCGAGCTTGTTCCAGCAGGTTGAGGATTTTTAAGCCGCGCGCCAGCGATTGGATTTCTGCCATGACGAAGTGCCCACTCTTTTGGCAGTCGGTCTATGGCGATGATTGCGACAAGCTGCCAATTTATTGACAATGATAAAACAATGTTGTACATTTAGCAACAAGCGAAAGTTTTCAATCCAGGGAGTTGTCTATGCTAAAATCTGCACGCAAGCCTATTGTCAAGACTATTGAGAACAAGGAGAGAATGACATGTTGAGCAAACGCATAATCGTAGCGCTCATGCTGTTGTTGCTGGCGGGGCTGATGATTTCGCCGGCTCTCGCGCAAGACGACTTGATGGGCGACTTCACGCTGTCGCATTACTTTGGCGGCTTCGGTGGCGAATTCATCGAGCAGATCGTCGATGACTTCATCGCCGCCAATCCCGGTTTGATGCATGCCGAAAGCCCGGTCGACCACGAGCAATTCAAGACATCCATCCTGGTGCAGCTGGCTGGCGGCAACCCGCCGGACACTTTCAGCTATTGGGCGGGCGCGCGCATCCAGTTCATCGTCGATGACGGATTCTTGATGCCGATCGATGACATCTGGGAAGCCAACGACATGGATTCGCAATTCCCGCAGGCGGTCATCGACACGGCAGCCACCTACGACATGCACAAGTATGCCCTGCCTTTGACCCTGCACTGGGTCGGCGTGTTTTACAACACGGCGCTCTTTGAGCAAGTCGGCGCGATGGTGCCCACGACCTGGGACGAGTTGGTCGATGTCGCCGAGAAATTCAAAATGGCTGGCATCCCGGCTTTCGCACTGGGCAGCCGCGACCGCTGGCCCGCCCAATTCTGGTTCGACATGATCTTGCTGCGCACAGCTGGCAACGATTATCGCCAGGCGCTGATGAGCGGCGAAGCATCGTATACCGACCCAGAAGTCGTGCGCGCCTATGGCATGTGGAAAGAACTGGTCGATGCCGGCTACTTCAATGCCGATGCCAACGCCTATGGCTATATCGACTCGGCCAATATGGTCGCCAACGGCGAAGCAGCCATGACGCTGATGGGCACCTGGATCGGCGGGCACTTCGCCAGCGTGGAGATGACGCCGGGCGAAGACTTCGACTACTTCTCCTTCCCCACGATTGACGAAGACACGCCGCGCGCCTCGCTGGGTCCCATCGATACCTTTGTGGTATCCGCCGATGCCAACAACGCCGATGCCGCCAAAGCCTTCCTGGTCTATCTGACCAACCCGGATGTGCAATGGGCATTTGCCGAAGGCGCTGGCAACCTGGCGCCCAGCCTGATGGTCGATACCAGCAATTACAACGATGTCGTGGCGCGCATCGCTGGCGAAATTGCCGAAAGCGCCGTCTACGCCTTCAACTATGACCTGGCGACACCGCCGCCTGTCGCAGAAGTTGGCTTGAACAGCTTCTCGGAATTCATGGCGAATCCGGGCGACTACGAAGCCATGCTCGAGCGCGTGCAAGCCGATGCCCAGGCCGAGTTCGCCGGTATGGAGTAGGATTTGCCCCCACCCCAAACCCCTCCCCCAAAATGAGGGAGGGGCTTCAAGACGATTGCACAGCCCTTACCGCAACATAAGGGAGGGGCTTCAAGACGATTGCACACCCCTTCCCTCTTGATGGGGGAAGGGGCCGGGGGATGGGGGTGGTAATATGATCCCATGTTGAGACGCTATCCTTGGATTATCCCGGCCAGTTTCCTGCTGCTGCCGTTGCTGGTCTATTTCACTTTCGTCATCCTGCCCACGCTGAACTCGCTTTATTATTCTTTCACCGATTGGGTCGGTTATGGCAGCGACTACGAGTTCATTGGGCTGGCGAACTTCGAAAAAATCTTCAGCGACCGCCTGTTCAGCAATGCCATTCGCAATACGGCTATCTGGCTGGCGCTGGCGATGACCGTGCCGACTCTGCTGGGCTTGGCGCTGGCGCTGGGCTTGCAGGGCAAACGCACGATTAACACGGTCTACAAGTCGCTTTTTTACCTGCCCATCTGCCTTTCGCCCGTCATCATCGGCATCATCTGGGTCTGGCTGTATAGCCCGAAGCTGGGCATCGTCAATATATT
>DAOUJB010000270.1:0-5394 GCA_034423155.1 Anaerolineae bacterium
AGACCATGCTGGGTTTCTTCCGCCCCTTCGTTTGGTCGGTCAATCTGCCGGCTTATCTGTTCCTGGGTTATTGGCTGCTGATGGACATCTTGCAGCAGATCGGCTGGGTCGGCATAGAAACCGATGTCGCGCACTGGGCGCATATCGGCGGCTTTTTGTCTGGCTTGTTAGTCGTATTCCTAGCCGGATTCGTCAAACCAATGCCCAAGCCCGACCCCCTAGAACACCTGGCGGAGTGATGCGCCCTTAGAGCGATGGCACATAAAAGATAATCAGGTTGGCGACGATCTGGCACATCCAGGCAGCAGCCAGCCCGTTGCGCACGCGCACATAGACATACAGCCAGTTCATCATCAAGAGCAGCACGGCGATCACCGCCGATACCGCCGGCAACAGCGTCACGGCTTCCCACATCACCGGGAAAAAGAGCACGACATTCCAAAGCGTGGCCAGCAAGCCGACGATCCAGAAAGCCAACTGCCCTTGCAGTAAGCCACGGAAGAAGAGCGTTTCGGCCAGCGGCATGACAAAGACCAGGAAGGCCAGCAGGCTGCCTGGCGACATTTCAGGAAACAAGCGGTCGGCGGTCGGCGCCAATACATGCTCGTTAAGGAAGACCAGAAAGGGAATGCCCAGTAGCACGCCGAAGAGGATGCCCCAACCGATGTCGTCCGGGCTCTCCCGGTCTATGCGCTCCATAGTGCCCAGCAGCCAGCTCAAGACGCTCACGCCGGCCAGCGCTCCCCAAGCCAGCGCATAGCGGAACTCGACGCTTTCTGGCAGCAGTGGCGTCAGGCCGATGCTTAGTCCGGTGGCGATGATGAAGCCGAAGAAGGGGTCGGTCGCCCCCCGCTGCTGGATGCGGACGGCGGTTCTGCTGCGCGGCGGCGGGCTCTCTGACGGTGCTTCGCTCGCTTCGACATTGTCTTCGTCGCGCCTGTGTTGAAGCGGGTCGAAGGGCGCTTCGGGCATCATGACAACAACGCGCCCACTGCCTTTACAACTTTGTCTATTGCCGCTCGGTCGATCCAATAATGCGTGCGCAAGCGGAATTGGCCTTGTTCGCCGCCATAGGGCGATATCAAGACCTGATAGTCTTCTCGCAGCGCCTTCGCCAGCTCATTCGCATTGACGCCAACCGAATCACGCAGCGAGAAATACACAAAGTTGGTGCTTTGGCTCTGTATACAGACGCCGGGGATTTCGCTCATGCCTTCCGCGAGCAGTTGGGCATTGGCGTGGTCTTCACGCAGGCGCAGACGCATCTCGTGCAAGCCGATCAAGCCAGCCGCAGCCAAGATGCCGGCCTGGCGCATGCTGCCGCCCAATACCTTGCGAGCGCGGCGTGCTCGTCTGATGAAAGCGGCATCGCCCACCAGCACCGATCCGACCGGCGCGCACAGCCCTTTCGACAAGCAGAAGGTCAGCGAGTCGGCACCTTCTGCCAGGGTTTTCGCCTCGACATCAAAAGCCGCGGCTGCGTTGAAGATGCGCGCGCCATCAATATGAAATCGCAAGCCATTGCGCCGCGCGAAGTCGGCCACCCGCGCCGTGTATTCAGCTGAAAGGGGAACACCACCGGCGGCATTGTGCGTGTTTTCGATCGCCACCAGGCGCGTCGCTGGCATGTGTTCATCGTCGGGGTTGATGGCGGCTTGCAGGTCGTCCAGACACAGCGTGCCATCGGCTTGCACCGGCACTGGTTGCGGATGGATGCCGCCCACTTGCGCCATGCCGCCCTGCTCATAGCGGAATATATGCGAAGTATTGCCGAGCAGGATCGAATCGCCGCGTCCGCAATGCGCCAGCAACGCGCAGAGATTGCCTTGCGTGCCGCTGCTGACGAAGACCGCCGCTTCTTTGCCCAGCAGCGCCGCCGCATCCGCCTCAAGCTGGTTGACTGTCGGGTCATCGTGATAGACATCGTCGCCAACAGCCGCCTTGGCCATCGCCTCGCGCATGGCGGGCGTGGGGTGCGAGACAGTGTCGCTGCGCAGGTCGATCGTCTTCATGTTTGTGGCTCGTATCGAGGGTTATGCCAATCCACCGCAACAGTAGAGCGAAATCGTCGATTTTGCAATAGCGCAGTAGACGCATGCCCATGCGCGTCTGCCGGCGAAATGCGCTAGAATTTCCTTTGCGCAGTAGCAATGGCGAAGCCGACACATATAGCTGCTCATGAATCAACATTCTGTACTTTCAGAAGTATATCGGCAAAGCGCAAGCGCCGCATTGCAGCACTTCGGCACAGACAAATCGCTGGGTCTGTCGCCAGAGGCTGTGCTAACGCTGCGGGAAGCGCATGGAGCCAACGCTTTGCCCAGCGATCAAGGCGTCAATTGGGCGCAGCTGATTCTGGCGCAATTCACAGATATCATGGTCATCATCCTCATCGTGGCCGCCATGATCTCCGCGCTGCTGGGAGAAGCCACCGATGTCATCGTCATTCTGGCGATCGTTGCGCTGAACGCTTTGCTCGGCATCTATCAGGAGTATCAGGCCGAGCAGGCGCTGGCGGCTTTGAGTCGGCTGCAAGTGCCGCAGGTGCGGGTGCGGCGCGGCGGAACAGTCCAGGAAATCAGCGCCGAAGAATTGGTGCCGGGTGATATCGCGCTCTTGGCCGAGGGCGACCGCGTGCCAGCCGATGGCCGACTGATCGAAGCGATTAACCTGCGCATCGAAGAAGCGGCGCTGACAGGCGAGTCGCTGCCGGTGGACAAACACATCCACGCGCTGGCGGGCGAAATGTCCACCGCCTTGGGCGACCGCAGCAATATGGCTTATATGGGCACGGAAGTGACTTATGGTCGCGGCGAGCTGCTCGTGACGGCGACTGGCTTGCGCACAGAGATCGGCAATATCGCCACCATGCTGCTGCAAGTCGAAGCGGGCATCACGCCTTTGCAGCGGCGTTTGAATCAGCTGGGGCGCATTTTGGCGACGGCGGCTTTAGTTGTGGTCGCCATCGTCTTCTTCGTGGGCTTCTTCGTACAAGGCATCCCCGCCGAGCAAATGTTTCTCATCGCGATAAGCCTGGCTGTGGCGGCTGTGCCTGAAGGTCTGCCGGCTATGGTTACGATTGGCTTGTCGTTGGGCGCGAACCGCATGGTCAAGCGCAACGCTTTGATCCGCCGCTTGCCCGCTGTCGAGACGCTCGGTTCGGTCAGCGTCGTCTGTTCGGACAAGACCGGCACATTGACCAGGAACGAAATGACCGCGTCCATCCTCGTGTTGCCAGAGCATACCGATATCGTAATCGAAGGCAGCGGCTACAATTCGCAAGGCCAACTGCTGTCCGATGGCGCGCCGCTGGACATAGAGGCAAATCTCGCCGCGCAGCGCATGTTGGCGGCCATGGCGCTGTGCACGAATGGATACCTGGAAGCGCAGCCAGGCACGAACGCTTTCAAAGTGGTCGGCGACCGTACCGAAGCGGCGCTGCTGGTGGCGGCTCGCAAGGTCGGCTTCACGCGCGAAGAGCTGGAAGAAGAATTGCCGCGGGTGGCGGAGCTGCCGTTTGCCAGCGATCGCAAAGCCATGACGACCGTGCATGAAGTCGCCGGCGAAAAAGCCCGTCTGCTCTTCCCTGGAGCGGGCTATGTCGCTATCACCAAAGGCGCGCCCGACCGACTGGTCCTTTGGTCATCCAGCCAGCAGAAGCCAGCGGCAATCGCCGAACTGGGCGACGAAGCGAGCGAGGCTTGGCAACAGCGCGTTGATGACATGGCGCAGAATGGCTTGCGCGTGCTGGGCATCGCTTGGCGGAAGCTGGATGCGCTGCCGGACGAAATCACGCCCGAGATGGAACGCGAGTTGACGCTGATCGGCTTGGTCGGCATCTTGGATCCCCCGCGGCCAGAAGCCAAACTGGCCGTGCAGCGGGCGCGTGAAGCCGGCATCCGCACCATTATGATCACGGGAGACCACGCCCTGACCGCCGAGGCGATCGCGCGCAACCTCAACATCATCGGCGCGGACGAGCGAGCCATCACGGGCCTGGAGCTGGAGGACATGGACGATGCCGAGCTCGGCGCTGCCATTGCCGGGGCGGCTTGCTTCGCGCGGGTCTCGCCAGCCGACAAATTGCGCTTGGTGCGCGCGCTGCAGGCGCAGGACAAGATCGTCGCTATGACGGGCGATGGCGTCAATGATGCGCCAGCCTTGAAACAGGCGAATATCGGCGTGGCCATGGGCATCACTGGCGCTGATGTCAGCAAGGGCGCGGCGGCCATGGTTTTGACTGACGACAATTTCCGCTCCATCGTCGCCGCGATTGAAGAAGGGCGCGCCATCTACGACAACATCAAGAAGTTCATCAAATACATGCTCAGCTCCAATGTGGGCGAGATTCTGGTGATGTTCGTGGCGCTGCTCATCAACCTGCCTATCCCGCTGCTGGCCATCCAGATTTTGTGGATCAACCTGGTTACCGATGGCTTGCCGGCGATCGCGCTGGGTTTCGAGCCGGCCGAAAAAGGCGTCATGCAGCGGCGGCCCCGACCCACCGACGAGAGCATATTCGCGCAGGGCACAGGCGCGCACATTGTGCTGGTCGGCGTGCTCATCGCGGCGCTGACGCTGGTGAGCTATGTTTGGGGATACGCGACCATCGGCTTGGACGGCTTCAGCCCATCGCTGGGCTTGGAAAGACTGGGACGCGCGGAAGTAGTCGCCTTGGCCGGCGACGAAGCAGTGCCTGCGGACTGGGAAAGCTGGTCGAGCGGCGAGCGAGTGGCATTCTTGGGCGTAGCAGAGGGCGATGCGCCGGCCGGATTTCTGGAAGAACATGGCGAAAAACCAGGGCGGCATCTGTTGAGCCAGGCCGAGCGAATCCCACGCACCACCGCCTTCACCGTGCTGGCATTCACGCAGATGTTCCAAGTCATGGCGATCCGCGCTGGCGACCGCAGCACCTTTTGGCAAGCCCACTTCAAAGGCAATGCGCTGATGTTCTGGGCGGTGCTTTCGACATTCATCTTGCAGTTGGTGGTGGTTTATGCGCCTTTCTTCCAGCCACTCTTCGATACCGCCGCGCTGGATAGCAGCCACATCATCGTGTCGGTGTTGGCTGGCTTGCTGGTGCTGGTCTTCGTCGAGATCGAAAAAGCCGCATTCCGTCGCGTTTGGCAGCCAGCCTCAACGGGGCAGGATGTAGCCTAGCTCGATCAACCTGTCGATGACCAGGCGGGCGTTGTCGGCGGCGCTTGTGCCCTCGGCGGTCAGCGTGAATTCGGGATTGAGCGGCGGCTCGTAGGGGTCGTCAATGCCTGTGAACCCCTTGATTTCGCCGCGCCGCGCTTTGGCGTACAAGCCCTTGACATCGTGCGCCTCGACATATTCCAGCGGCGTGGCCATGTGAATCTCCATGAAACCAGCGCCGACCAGATTGCGCAC
>DAOUJB010000271.1:0-3324 GCA_034423155.1 Anaerolineae bacterium
TGAGCTTGTACTGGGACGAGCTAAATGTGCGCATAGACTTGATCGCCATGCTCACCGGCTTTTATCAGTTGGATGCGTCGCGTCAAAACGAACCGCTCGAAGCAGAACTCGCCGCTACTTAACCAAGCCCGCCCGCCGCATATCGCGCAGGATCAGGCTTTCCCAGGCGCTGTCGGTAACCAGCGGAAAGTAGTGCGCGCCTCGCCGCCGGCAGTCGTCCCGCAATTCGTCGCGCCAGCTTTGCAGACGCCGCTGATACACCGACAGCATCGCGCCATCCAGCGTAACTTCTTGCTGCAGAGTCGTTTCGATATCGACCAGGCTCAGGTCGCCGGTCGCCTGTGGCTGCAATTCTTCGCGCGCCAGCACATGCACGATTGCCACCTCGTGGCCGCGGCTCAACAGCGCATTCAAGCCCTCGCGATAATGCCCGTCCAGCGAAAACATGTCGCTGATTAGCAGCGTCAAACCCGGGCGAGCGCGCCCCGCAAAATCGGCGAGCGCCGCATCCAGGTTCACCAGGCCGACCGCGCCGATCTCTCCCACAAATTGCAGCATGCGCAAGCTCTGCGCTCTGCCTCGGGCGGGACCAAATTGGCGTGGCGCGCCATCACGCAGCGCAGCCACAGACAGCCTGTCGCCACTGGTCAGCGACAAATACGCCAGCCCGGCCGCGATCCGCTTGGCAAAGAGCAGCTTATGCTGGTCGGGTTCGCCCTCTGCGGGAAAGTCCATGCTGGCCGAGGCGTCGACCAGGATGTGCACCGCCAGGTCTTCTTCATCTTCGAGCAGCTTGATATAGGGGCGTTCCAGGCGCGCGTAGATATTCCAATCCAGCTGGCGCAGGTCGTCGCCGGCCGCATAGTTGCGGTAATCGGCGAATTCGATGCTGGTGCCGCGCTTAATGGAGCGGCGGTCGCCCTTGACTGCGCCGGCACGCACCGTGCGCGCCACCAACATCAGCTGCTCGAGGCGGCGGCGGACGATTTCTGGCAGGAGGACGGGCTGCTGGGCCATGGCTAGTCGGTCTCGGCGGCGTCTATATCGGCGAGGTCAGTCTCGTCATCCCAGTCATCGTCATCGTCTTCGTCTGGCGCTTCTTCGTCCGCCTCTTCAAATTCGAATTCGAGCAGGGCGATATGGCGTCCGCGAAACATCTCGTCGCGCTCGACAAACTTCAGTTTGGCGAAGAGGGCGCGCGCCGCTTCGTTTTCTGGCTCATAACGCGCGATAACCATTTCGCTATTTTCAAAGTCATGCACCATGTCGATCAGCCGGTCGGCGACAACATAACCGATGCCTTGGCGCTGATGGTCGCGGTCAATCGTGAGGCGTTCGATGATCCACTGGGCGGGATTTTCGGCATGAATCAGCATGACGAATCCGACCAGTTCTCCCGCCACCTGCACGCAATAACTGGTCACAGCCGGATGACGCGACTGCAAATAGGTGATGATGGGATTCTTGGTGAAGCGGCGCTGGGAGGGCTGCACGCGCACGGCAGACAGCGCCAGAAAGTCGCGCATGGACGAAAGTTCGACAAGTTCAATGTCTGGCATGGCGCGCACCGTTTTGCAGACGAGTCGCGCTGTATTGTAACCGCAGTAGGCGCATCAAGCACAGAGGCTATTGCACATGCTGGGCAGCGGACGACAGCGCGGCCAGCACGATCTGGATGGGATGGCGAGCTTGTAAGCCCGCATCGTGGATCTGGGCGCGGCAAGATGTCCCCGGCGCGGCGATGATGGCTTCGGGATTGGCGCGGATGGCTGGCAGCAGACGATCTTCGGCGATCTTCATGCTCAGTTCGTAATGCTCATAGCCAAAGCTGCCGGCCACGCCACAGCAGCCCGTGTTCAGTTCGGCAACATTTGCGCCAGGGATGCAGCGCAGCAAGGCCAGCGTATCGCCCGTGCCCCACAGCGCTTTTTGATGGCAATGCCCGTGCAGCAGAATAGTCGTCTCATCGGCGCGCCAGGCCAGCGAATCGGCTTGCTTGGCTAGCTCCTCAGCAAAGAAATGTTCGATACTCTGGCAGCGCTGCGCCAGGTCGCGGGCGGCGCTTTGCTGCTCGGCGTCCACCAGCGTCAGGTAATCATCCGTGAAAGCGCTGAGGCAGCTGGGCTCGAGGAAGAGCAGCGGCACATCGGGCAGCTCTTGCAGCGCGCGTATATTTTCGTTCGCCATACCTTTGGCGCTGTCCAGCAGCCCCTTGCTGATGGCGGGTCGGCCGCAGCAGGCACCCCCGGGCAGGCGAATCGCGTTGACGCGCAAGTCCAGCCGACTCGCCAGCGACAGAGCGGCCTGCGCAATCTCGGGATGATTCCACTGGCTGAAGGTGTCGATGATGAGGTTGGCATCGGGCTCCGCATGTTGCTGCGCTGGCATGGTGAAAGGGCGGCTCGCGAAGCTGGGCAGCGGTCGCTCGGTGGGCAGGCCTAAGCGACCAGCGCCCCACTTGCCCAGCGCGCTTTGCATGAGCGCATTGCTGAGCCGGGGCAGCCGTCCAGCGATGGCGTTGACGCGGTGTATGTTGCCGAAGAGTCGCGTTGCCAGGTCAAGGCCATGGCGGTCGTGCCAGCTCGCCAGAAACTCGGATTTCAGCTTGGCGACATCGACGCTGGACGGGCATTCGCTGGCGCAGGCTTTGCAGCTGAGGCAGAGATCGAGCACCGATTTCAGCGCGGGATCGCCCAGGTCTTCGGGCAGCGCTCCGCTGATGGCCGCGCGCAGGGCGTTGGCGCGTCCGCGAGTGGAATGTGCTTCGTCCAGCGTGGCTTGATAAGAAGGACACATGGTGCCCGTGCCTTCTTTGCGACAGACGCCCGCGCCATTGCACATCTCCACCGCGCCAGCAAAGCCATTGTCGGCGCTCCAATCGTAGCGCGCGTCGATGGCAATCGTGCTGGTTTCGGGCGTATAACGCAGCAACTCGGCGCTATCCATGGCTGGCGCGTCAATGATCTTGCCGGGATTCATCCTGTTCTGTGGGTCGAAGGCGCGTTTGACCGCTCGGAAAGCATCCATCAGTTCTGTGCCGAAGAGCCGCTGGCTATATTCGCCGCGGGCGATGCCTTGCCCATGTTCGCCGGTGATGCTGCCCTGATATTTGACGACCGTAGCGGCGACAGCATCGGCGATTTGACGATATTGCGCGCGGCCTTTGAGCGTCCTGAGATTGATCAGCGGGCGGATATGCAAACAGCCGGCGCTGGCATGGGCATAGATGGCATAGGTCGTGTCGTTGTCATAGATGATGCGCTCGACATCGCTGATGTAGTCGGCCAGGCGCTCGACAGGCACGGCGGCATCTTCGATGAACGA
>DAOUJB010000272.1:0-6095 GCA_034423155.1 Anaerolineae bacterium
CAGCGCTCGTTTGCGTTTGAGGTCCCAGGCGACATCCAGCAGCGTTTCTATCTCTTCGCGCGTCCAGTCTTGCGTGCTGATGAGGTCGCGCCCTCGCAAATCGGTTTGCATGGTTATCTCCTGAGAAGTCTCAACATCGTCAGTTGCCTCATAAACGGGCGAGTCGGCGCCTCGCCCCTACGCGGTGATATGCACATCAATTCCCGCCGTTCAGCGTCTGGCGCAAAATGGCGGGGAAAAGCGCGTACCACTCTGTCGAACGAACCACATCGTCCAGCGGCACCTGGTCGAGCACCGTATGGGCGTGGATCTCGTTGCCGGGGGCGAAGCCGATGCTGGGGATGCCGGCCTTGCCAGCCCAATAGATGCCGTTGGTAGAGA
Source organism: Anaerolineae bacterium (assembly GCA_034423155.1). Classification (GTDB taxonomy): domain Bacteria; phylum Chloroflexota; class Anaerolineae; order Aggregatilineales; family Phototrophicaceae; genus UBA6055. Next base: position 382 of record DAOUJB010000272.1, read on the forward strand.
AGTCCCATTTGCCGGTATCGACCGGTCCATAGAGCACTTCGGCGGCGGCGCAACCCGCCTGCACGATCGGCTCGTCTTCTTCGTATGCCCAGGCGGGATAGATCTTGTCCAGCGGGAAGACAAAGCCCGTATAACTCGGCTCGTCATAGACCAGGATCTCCGCCTGGATGTCAGCGCGGTGCCCAATGATCTCGCGCAGGCGTTGCAGCTCGGTTTCTGGTTCTTCGCCAAAGGTGATGCGGCGGTCGACATAGATGGTCGCTTCGTCCGGGACGGCGTTGATGCTGGGCGTCTTCACATCCATATCGGTCACGGTGATGCGCCCCTGCCCCAAAAAGTCGTGATCGCCCAACTCGGGCTCAATATGGCTGATGCGCTCGATGATCGGCAGCAATTTGTAGATGGCGTTGTCGCCGAGGTAATTGCTGGCGGCATGTGCGCTCCTGCCCTTGGCCACGATCTTGAATTCCACGCGCCCTTTGTGCCCGCGATAAATCTGCATCATGGTCGGCTCGCCAATGACCACAAAGTCGGGTTTGATGCCTTCGGTCTGCACAAAAGCATGCGGCGCTTGGCCGTCGTTCCATTCTTCCATATTGCCAAAATAATACGCGGTGAAACCCTCCAGCAAGCCCAGCTGCCGCGCCAGCGCCAAGCCATATACCATGCCCGGCGTGCTGCCTTTTTCATCGCAAGCGCCGCGCGCGTACAAGATGCCATCTTCGATCTTGCCGGTGAACGGGTCCCATTCCCATTCGTCCGGATCGCCTATGCCCACGGTATCGATGTGGCTGTCATAGAGTAAGATGCGGCTGCCAGTGCCGATGCGACCGACGATATTGCCCATTTTGTCCCAGAAGATCTCGTCATATCCCAGCGCTTCCATCTCCACGGCGATGCGCTCGCCACAAGCGCGAATCTGGCTGTCCATGCTGGGGATGGCGCAGATCTCGCGCAAGAAGCCGATGATGTCTTCGCGTTTGCTTTCTACTTCATGGCGCAGCGCCTGGACTGTCGTGTGTTGAACCATGCTTTTCCCGCCTGTAAGGAACTCTTTCGCTAACCCGCTATTGTATCCAGAATCCGACGCTTTCAAAAGCGCTGTTTGCGAGATGACCGCGCCATAGCGATTACCCGACAAATAGATCGACGACCTGGAAGCGCTCGACATCGACCAGCCCGTGGTCGGTCAGCTTCAGCCTGGGGATGACTTCCAAGCCCATGAAGCTCATCACCATGAAGGGGTCGGGCATTGGGCTGCCCAGCGAATGCGCCGCGGCTGTCATCGCTTCATAATCGGCGCGCACTTTTTCGATCGGGTCTTCGCTGAGCAATCCCGCCACTGGCAGCGGCAAACTCGCCAGAATGCGCTCGCCATCCACCGCGACCAAGCCGCCGCCCATCTGCGCCAGTGCCAAGGCCGCTGCGAGCATGCTGCTGTCGTCGACGCCGATGACAGCCATATTGTGGTGGTCGTGCGCGACAGTCCCGGCGATGGCACCGCGCTGCAAGCCAATTCCCTGGATGAAGCCCAAGCCGATATTGCCGCTGGCATGATGACGCTCGATCATGGCGAACTTCAAGATATCGCGCTGGACATCGCTTTCCGCGCAGCCATTTACGATCTTGGCGCTCTCGACCCGGTGCTCCGTATACACTTGACCCAGCACCTTGCCGATGACACGGATTTTTTCGCCGCGCGCCGGAATCGTGAAATCGAGCGAATCGCTGGCGATATTGACGCTGGCTGGCAGGTCAATCACGCGCGCTTGCCTGCGTTCGCTGACCATTGCGCCGTTTTCTGCCACGAGTTCGCCACCGCGATACACCTGTTGGGCATGAAAGTCGTGCAAGTCGGGCACGACCAGCAGATCGGCATAGCGACCGGGCGTCACCGCGCCATATTTACGCAAGCCAAAGTACCGGGCGGTGTTGTAGCTGCCCATGCGGATGGCCATGACGGGGTCGATGCCCGCCGCGATGGCTTGGCGCAGCATGAAATCGATAGAGCCTTCGTCGATGAGATCGGCGGGAACGCGGTCGTCGGTGCAGAAGCAGATTGCGCCGTGATTTTCGGGCGTGATAAGCGGCAGCAGCGGCAGCAGATTGCGCGTGCCCGAGCCTTCGCGGACGAAGATCGTCAAGCCCAGGCGCAGTTTCTCGCGCGCTTCGGCGACAGTCGTGCATTCGTGCTCGCTCTGTACGCCAGCCGCCACATAAGCATTCAGCAGCTTGCCGGTCATAGCTGGCGCGTGCCCGTCCAGAACGCGCTCTTTGAACAGGTCTATTTTGTCCAGCATGCCTTCGTCGCCCAGCGCCACGCCCGGATAATTCATCAATTCCGCCAAACCCGGCACCCAGGCATGGTCCAGCAGCGGCGCGAGGTCGGCTGCTTCCAACTGCGCGCCAGAGGTTTCCATGTGCGTGGCTGGCACGCAGCTTGAGGCCATGACAAACATATTGAGCTGCCCGCCTTTGGCTCGCTCCAGCATATAGCGGATGCCGGCGACGCCCAGCACATTGGCGATCTCGTGCGGGTCGGTTATCACGCTGGTGACGCCGTGCGGCAAGACAGCCCGCGCGAATTCCGGCGGCGTGAGCAGGCTGCTTTCGATATGCACATGCGCGTCGATCAGTCCGGGCGTGACAAACAGGCCCGCCAGATCAACTTCTTGCGTGCCGCGATAGCCATCGCCAAGCGCTACGACATGCCGGTCGTGCACGGCGATATCGGTGGGATAAATCTCGCCGCTGATGACATTGACCAGGCGGGCATTGCGCAAGACGAGGTCGCAAGGATGGTCTCCGCGCGCCGCCGCCAAACGATCGACAATGGACATGAAACTACCTCCAATTTCAGCTCTCGCCGCGAATCAGCTGCATGGATAGCTTGTTGTGCGCTTCGACCACGCTCGGTACATCAGCCGTCAGCAGCTGGCCATCTTCGACGACAATGCGCCCGTTGATAATAGAAAGGTCGACGCGCTGGGGCTGACAGAATATCAGCGCAGCCACTGGATCGCTAAGCGCGCCGGCCAATGCGATATCGTCCAGTCGAAAGGCAACGACATCCGCCGACATGCCCGGCGCAAGACTGCCGATATCGTCCCGCCCCAGCACGCGCGCGCCGCCCAAGGTCGCCACTTCCAGCGCCTCGCGGGCCGACAAGCCGGCTGGATCGCCCAGCGCCCGCTGCAACAGCATGGCTTGCCGCGCCTCGCCCAGCAGATGACCGCTGTCGTTGGAAGCCGAGCCATCTACACCCAGCGCGACCGGTACGCCACGATCCAGCATCGTCCGCACCGGAGCGATGCCCGAAGCCAGACGCATATTGGACGAAGGACAATGGCAGACGCCGGTGCCGGTGCGCGCGAACAGGTCGATGGCGGCGTTGTCCAGCTTGACGCAGTGCGCGTGCCAGACATCATCGCCGACCCAGCCGACAGCTTCTGCATAGTCGCCGGGTCGCAAGCCAAATTGCTCTAGGCTGTAGGCGACATCGGCATCGGTTTCGGCCAGGTGCGTATGCATGTGCACGCCATACGCCCTCGCCAGCGCCGCCGACTCGCGCATGAGGTCGACAGACACGCTGAAAGGCGAGCAGGGTGCCGCCACGATTTGCAGCATGGATTGGGGCGCCGGATCATGCCAGGTTTCGATCAGACGCCGCGTGTCGCGCAGGATGTCTGGTTCTTTCTCCACCAGGTGGTCGGGTGGCAAGCCGCCGTGCCCTTCGCCGACGCTCATGCTGCCCCGAGCCGCGTGAAAGCGAATGCCCAGCTCTTGCGCAGCGCGGATCTCGTCTTCCAGCCGAACATCGTTGGGAAAAACATAATGGTGGTCGCTGGCGGTCGTGCAGCCAGAAAGCAACAATTCCGCCATAGCCAGCCTAGCCGCCACATAGACATGTTCGGCGCGCAACTGCCCCCAGATGGGATAACAAGCGCGCAGCCAATCAAAGAGATCGCCCTGCTGGGCAAAGACGCGCGTCAGGCACTGGAACATGTGATGGTGCGTGTTGATCAAGCCGGGCAAGACGACATGCCGCGACAAATCGATGACGCGGTCGGCTCCCGCAGGCGCTTCGCCAACCCCCAGCGAGTCGATCACATTGTCGCGCACGAGCAGCCAGGCATCGGACAGCTCGCGCCGCTCGGCATCCATGGTCGCCAGCCGCTGGATATTCTTCAGCAGCAGAGTCGTCATGCTTGCGCCGCCTTCAAGGTATTCGCCAGCAGCATGGTGATGGTCATGGGACCGACGCCGCCCGGCACCTTGGTCAGCCAACCGGCGACCTCCCGCGCCCCTGCAAAGTCGACATCGCCGACATATCGGTAACCTTTGTCGCTTTTCGGGTCGGGCACAGAGTTCGAGCCGACATCAATGACGACCGCGCCGGGCTTCAGCCAATCGGCCTTGACCATCTCGGGCTGACCGACGGCGGCAACTACGACATCGGCGCGCCGCGTCACCCCCGCTAGGTCGACCGTGCGGCTGTGACAGCGCGTCACGGTGGCATCGGCATTGGTGAGCATCAGCGCGATGGGCAAGCCGACGATATTGCTGCGCCCGATGACGACAGCTTCTTTGCCAGACAGGTCGATGCCCGATTCGGCGATCAGATGCATGACGCCGGTGGGCGTGGCTGGCGTAAAGGTCGGCTCGCGCCCGCGCATGCCCAGGCGGCCCAGATTCACCGGGTGGATGCCGTCCACATCTTTGCTCAGGCTGATTTCACTCAATACGGCTTCTTCGTCGATAGCAGGGGGCAGTGGCAATTGCACCAGAATGCCATCGATGGCGCTGTCTTCGTTGAATGCACGCACCGCGTTTTCCACTTCTGCTTGCGCAGCGCTCGCTGACAAGATACTGGCGGCCGACTGGATGCCCACTCGTTCGCAGGCGCGCTGTTTCATGCGCACATACATAGCCGAGGCCGGATCATCCCCGACCAGCACGACGCCCAAGCCGGGGGACCTGCCCAAACGAGTCGCAACTTCGGCCGCGCCAGCCTGGATTTCGGCTTGCATGCGCCGGGCGACTGCCCTGCCATCGATGATCGCCGCTGTCATTATTCCACTCCCAAATTCGGGCTAACCACTTGTACACGCTGGCTATGGAGAATGCGCCTCGCCCTTGCTACACTGGGCGCGTGTATTGGCAATAAGGATAACACAGAGTGAGCGCATCGGAGAGTTTGCCAGGCGTCATTTTCGTGATGATCGGTCCCGGCGGCGCAGGCAAAAATGCCATCATGCGCGCCATTATCGCCGGCTCGCCCAGCGTGCGTCAGCTGCCCACCGCAACCACGCGCCCCATGCGTCCTGACGAAAAGCAAGGGCGTGAGCATCACTTCGTGAGCCTGGCGACTTTCCGCAAGATGCTGAGCGACGGGCAGCTGCTGGAACATCAGGAAGTGACGCCCGGCAAATTTTATGGCATTCCGCGGCAGCTGGTTGTCGATTGCCTGCGGGCGGGCAAAGCGCGCATCGCCGATATCGAAGTGTTGGGCGCGCAGAAGCTGGCGACGGCATTCCCGCACAATGTCGTGCAGATCTTCGTCACTGTGCCCGGCACGCAGATAGCTGCCCAGCTGACAGTACTGGAAGAGCGGATGCGCCGGCGCGCCGATGCCATCACCGATATCGAAAGCCGGCTGCAACGCGCGGCAGAAATCGAACTGCCTTATCAAAGCCGCTGCGACCACATCGTCG
>DAOUJB010000273.1:0-10455 GCA_034423155.1 Anaerolineae bacterium
TCTAAATCCATGAGTAAGCTCCTTATGTGAGAGTTTGGCTCTTACTCTAAATTAGCACCTTCTTTCATTTCCGCTTGCATTTTGCGACCCAGTAGCGGACAAGCCTTACAGCTTTCGAATCTGAGCGGCATCTCTGTGGCAGAAAATATTTTAATGCGATTGCCCTGGTGTCAAGAGCCTGGCATATTCCACTTTGCGATTGCGAAAGGTACAATAAGCGCCGAATCGACACGCTACTGGCGAAAGTGCTTATGAGCGAACCAATCGCATTGATAACGGGCGCAGGCTCGGGCATCGGCCGCGCGGCCTCCCATGCCTTGTGGGACGCGGGCTACTCGCTGACTTTGGCGGGCAGGCGCGAAAGCAAATTGCGCGAAACGGTTGCCCAAGCCGCTGTGGACGAGTCGCGCGCGCTGATTGTGCCGACGGATGTGAGCGATCGCGCCGCGGTCAGTCGCCTCTTCGCCGCCTCGCAGACTCGCTATGGACGCCTGGATCTGCTCTTCAACAACGCTGGCCTGGGCGCGCCAGCCCTGCCGCTGGAAGACTTGACCGCAGCGAAGTGGCAGCAGGTGGTCGCGGTCAACCTGAGCGGCGCATTCTATTGCACGCAAGAAGCCTTCAAAATCATGAAGACGCAACAGCCGTCTGGCGGGCGCATCATCAACAACGGCTCGATCTCCGCGCAGACGCCCCGCCCGCATTCCGCGCCTTATACCGCCACCAAGCACGCTTTGACGGGCTTGACCAAGTCGACCGCGCTGGACGGGCGCGCGCACAACATCGCTTGTGGCCAGATCGATATTGGGAATGCCAGCACAGACATGACCGAGCGCATGCAGCAAGGCATTTTGCAAGCCAATGGCACGCTGGCTGTCGAACCGACCATGGCTGTGCGGCATGTGGCTGACGCGGTGGTCTATATGGCGGGTCTGCCGCTGAATGCCAATGTGCTCTTCATGACCGTCATGGCAAGCGGCATGCCCTATGTGGGCAGGGGCTGAGGCATGAGCGAATTGATCTGGCTGACAGCCACGCAACAAGCAGAATTGATCCGGCGCCGCGACATTTCGGCATGGGAATTGCTGCAGGCGCACCTGGCGCAGATCGAGGCGGTCAACCCGCAGCTCAACGCCATCGTGACCTACTTGCCCGAGCTGGCGCTGGAGCTGGCGCAAGCGGCGGACGCGAAGCAAGCCCGCGGTGAAGAGCTGGGCGTCTTGCACGGGCTGCCCATCGCTCACAAAGACTTGTTCGAAACGGCAGGCATCCGCACGACCATGGGCTCGCCCGTATTCGCCGATTATGTGCCCGAAGCTGATGACCTGATCATCGCGCGCTTGAAAGCGGCTGGCTGCGTCACGCTGGGCAAGACGAATGTGCCCGAGTTCGGCGCTGGCTCGCATACTTTCAATCCCGTCTTCGGCGCGACAAAGAATCCTTATGATCTAACGCGCACTTGTGGCGGCAGCAGCGGCGGGGCGGCGGTGGCCTTGGCTGCGGGGATGCTGCCTATCGCCGATGGCAGCGACATGGGTGGCTCGCTGCGCAACCCGGCCAGCTTCAACAATGTGGTTGGCTTGCGGCCGACGCCCGGTCGAGTGCCGCGCTATCCCAAAGCCGATGCCTGGTCTGTGCTCGCGGTGGATGGACCAATGGCGCGCACTGTGCAAGATGTCGCGCTGATGATGAGCGCAATCGCGGGACCTGACGCGCGTTCGCCCATCTCGCTGGAAGCACCCGCCTCGACCTTCGCAAATGACCTGGAACGCGACTTCGCCGGGACGCGCATCGCCTGGAGCCCCAACCTGGGCTGCCTGCCAGTCGAGCGCAGCGTGATTGATACGATAGAAGCGCAACTGCCCGCATTTGCTGATATCGGCATCGCGGTCGAAAATGCACACCCCGATTTTTCCGATGCCTATGACATCTTCCAGATTTTGCGCGCCTGGAGCTTCGAGCTGTCTTTTGCCGAGCATTTCGCTCAATTTGGCGCGGAGTCTTTCAAAGAGACCATCCGCTGGAATGCCGCGCAAGGGCAGCAGCTGAGCGCCGCCCAGATCAGCCGGGCGCAGGTCAAACGCAGCGAACTTTTTCACCGCGTGCGCGAATTTCTGGATGTTTACGATTGCCTGCTGCTGCCGACTGCGCAAGTGCCGCCCTTCCCGATCGAGCAGGAATATCCGCGCGAGGTGGCTGGCGTGGCGATGGAAACTTATGTGGACTGGATGATGAGTTGCGCGTTCATCACGGTGACGGGTTTGCCGGCCATTTCTGTGCCTTGCGGCTTCACGCGCGCCGGGCTGCCGGTGGGCTTGCAGATGGTCGGGCGGCCTCGTGGCGAATTGGCGCTGCTGCAGTTGGCATACGCATTCCAGGAAGCCACGCGCTTCTACCTGCGCAAACCGCCCATCGCCGACCGCGCCGCTTGATGCGCTTGTCCAGCGGAGACCGCGCGTGGAATTGACCTGGCTCACTTGGCTGCTGGCGCTGCTGCCGGTGCTGGTCGTGCTGCTGCTGATGGTTGGCTTTGGCTGGGGCGGAAGCCGCGCGGGGACGGCCGGGTTCTTCACCGCGCTTCTGCTGGCTCTCTTCGTTTTTGGCGGCGATGCGCTGCTGGCGGTTGTAGCAATCGGCAAATCGGTCTTCCTGGCGGCGGATGTGCTTTACATCGTCTGGATGGCGCTTTTCTTCTACCATGTAACCAACGAAGCCGGCACTGTTGCCTTGATCGGCCGCAGTCTGCCGCGCCTGACACCCGACCGCGCCGCGCAGAGCCTGCTCATCAGTTGGATTTTTGTCTCGCTGTTGCAGGGCGTGGGTGGCTTTGGCGTGCCGGTGGCGGTGGTTGCGCCGCTGCTGGTGGGCTTGGGTTACAGCGCCACGCAATCGGTGATCATGGCCTCGCTGGGTCATGGCTGGGCGGTCACCTTTGGCTCGCTGGGCACATCGTTCGTCGCCTTGACAGCTGTTACGGGCCTGCCCGGCGAGCTGCTGGCGCATGATGCCGCGCTGACGCTGGGCATGGCTTGTCTCATCAGCGGGGCGCTTGTGGCTTATGTCAGCGCGGGCTGGGGCGGCTTGCTGCGTTCGCTGCCTATGCTGCTGCTAGTGGGCGGGACGATGGGGCTGACGCAATGGTTTGTCGCCACACAAGGCTTGTGGACGCTCGGCTCGACATCGGGGGCGCTGGCCGGCGCTTTTGTGGGCGTTGCCTATGTGCTTTCGCCACTGGGGCGCTCGCGGGCGAAGCGACAATCGGCCGCGGACGAATCGCGCAGTTTGCCACTGGCTTTGGCCGCTTATGTCATCTTGCTGGCGATGGCTTTCTCAGTGAATCTGATTGAACCGCTAGAAGCGCTGATGGACCGCATGACCATTCAACTTGACTTTCCGGCTGTTGCGACCGCCTATGGCTGGCAAGTGCCGGCGGAAAGCGGGCGGGCGATCAGCATCTTTGGTCATGCCGGTGCCATCCTCTTTTATGCTGGCGTAGTCGCTTTTCTGCTGTACAAACGCGCAAATTACTTCGAGCGTGACGATGCCTGGCGCGTGATCTGGCGCAAGGTAGGCCGGTCGGCAGTGAAATCTACCGTGTCGATCCTGGCGCTTGTGGCGATGGCGGCGCTGATGACGCACACGGGCATGACGCAGATCATCGCCCGCGGCATCAGCGAAACAGTCAGCGCGCAGCTGTATCCGCTCTTCGCGCCTTTCATCGGCACATTGGGCGCATTCATGACGGGCAGCAACACCAACTCCAATGTCGTGTTTGGCGCGCTGCAGCAAGAGACGGCGGCGCTGCTGGCTTTGAGTGTGCCGATTGTGCTGGCTGGGCAGACAGCCGGAGCGTCGCTGGGCAGCGTGCTCGCTCCCGCCAAAATCATCGTCGGCTGCAGCACGGTCGGGCTGGGCGGGCACGAAGGACCGGTCATCCGGCGCATGCTGCTGCTGGGTTTGATACCGGTCGTGTTTGTCGCGCTAATAACCTTCCTGCGTTTGAGTGGCTGAGAGGCGAGGCGATTTATGAGGGAATTGGCGCTCTTTGGCGGCGAAAAAACGCGCGAGGCGGCCTATCCGGCCTGGCCCCCGCATGACGAGCGAGATCTAGAAGCAGTGGCGGCGGTCGTGCGCAGCGGCAACTGGGGCGGCTTTCCTTATCCCGGTGCGCAGACGAAGCGCTTCCTGGATGCCTTCATCGCGCTGCAAGGCGGGCGATACGCGGTGGCGGCGATGAATGGCACCTTGACGATGGAAGTGGCGTTGCGCGCGGCCGATATCGGCTGGGGAGACGAAGTCATCGTGCCCGCCTACACCTTCCAGGCGACCGCCTCCGCGCCCATGATGGCCGGCGCTATTCCGGTGCTGGCGGATATCGATCCGAACACATTTTGTATTGATCCCGCCGCGATAGAAGCGGCCATCACACCGCGAACGCGCGCGATCATTCCTGTGCATGTCGCATCCCAGATGGCGGACATGGACGCGATTATGCGCATCGCCGCCCGGCACAATCTGGTCGTCATAGAAGATGCGGCGCATGCTCACGGCGCGGTCTGGCAGGGGCGCGGCGCTGGCACGCTCGGCGACTTCGGCAGCTTCAGCATGCAGTCGACCAAGATTCTGACAGCTGGCGAGGGCGGCGTGCTGCTGTGCCGAGATGAAGAACAGGCTTGGCGCGCTGCCAGCATCATCGATTGCGGACGCCCGCACGATCCCGCGGGTGAGCTGTATATGCAAGGCGGCAACTATCGCATGACCGAGCTGCAGGCGGCGCTGCTCAATGTCGGGCTGGAGCGCTTTCCAGCGCAGTTCGCCATGCGCGAAGAGCTGGCTGCCTATATGGACGAAGCGTTGAGCGAAGTGGCGGGCCTGCGCGTATTGCCTCGTGACCAGCGGCACCAGCGGCGCGCCATATACTGCTACACATTCGCCATTGAACCCGAGGACTTCGGCGCGACAAATGCGATTGTGGCGCGGGCATTGGCGGCGGAAGGCATCCCTTGCTGGTCTGGCTACGAGCCGATGTACCGCGACGAGCTTTTTCAACCGACCAAATCTCGCTTGCCCGTGCCATCTGCATTCCCCGAGCGCTTCGACTATTCGCGCCTGCATCTGCCCGTGGCCGAGCGCATCAGTCGCGAGACAGGTATGTGGCTGGGCGAGGCAATCTTCCGCGCGGGGGAGCAGGGAGTAGACGATGTTGTCGCTGCCCTGGGCAAAGTCCAGTTGGCTTTGGCGGGCGATCCTGGGCTGGCCGAGCGAATCGCGGCGCAGTGAACCCCGGTGGCAAATCGGGCGAGTCACCGCCTCGCCCCTACGACAGCCGATTACGACTTTTTGAGCGCGCGCTGGTGGGATAGCCGGTCGGATCGAGCATCACATCCAGCAGCATGGCTGTGCCTTGCTCGAGCCAGGACTGGATGCCGGCAGCGCAGTCCGCGCGCGACTCGACTTTGTGATAAGCCAGTCCGAATGCCGCCGCGATTTGTTCATAATCCGGGTTGCTGAACTCCGTGCCCACAGCCGCTTTGCCGCGCCGCAGCTGCGCCGAGCGGATCAAATCCAGCGCGCTATCGTTCATCACAGCCACCAGAATCGGCAGTCCCAGCCGCGCCAGCAATCCCAGTTCGCCCAAGACCATCGCCAGCCCGGCATCGCCAGTGATGCAAACGACCGGCTGCCGCGCCACATTTGCCGCCGCAATCGCGCTGCACAAGCCAAAGCCCATCGCCGACAAGCCATTCGACACGAAGTAGCGGTTGGGCTGCATGGCGGGCCATTCCAGCGCCGCAAAAATCTTGTGCGAGCCGACATCGGTGGTCAGGATGATGTCAGCGGGCGTATGCTGCCGCAGCGCCGCCAAGAAAGCCTGCGGGGAGATTCGTCCAGCCGCCGCATCGGGATTTCTTCGCGTTGCCAGCCGCTGGCGGAAGCGCCGAACCCGCGCCGCGCCCCAATCTTCCGCTGCAATTGCAGTCAGTGTGCCAAGCGACTCGATGACCTCGCCGATATCGGCCACGGCTTCGACCGCGCAGGCGATTTGCGGATCATCGTTGCGCCAGTCGGCGATCCATAGCAGCGGCGTCTGATAATCCCAGGGCTTGACCAATTCGACCACATCAAAGCCCAGCGCGATGATGCAGTCGGCTTCGTCTAGCAGCTCATAGGCGGGATCGTAACTGGTCAAACCGATGGTGCCGGCACATAAGGGATGGGCTGCGGAAAGCGCCCCTTTGCTCTTGGGCGTATCGATAACTGGCGCGCCGAGCGACTCGGCCAACTGGCGAATCTGCGCATAGGGTCGGCCGGGTTCCAGCCCCAGGCCAGCGACGATGATCGGTTTGCGCTTGTCGGCGAGCAGCGCGCGTATCTCGGGCAAGGGCGGATTCTGCGGCGCGGGGTTGACTGCCAGCGCAGAATCGACTGCCTCGACGCAGGGGGCGCTCGCCAGGCTGTTGGGCAGGCTGAGATGCACGGGACCGGGTCTGCCCGTCCGCGTCAGCCGCAAGGCCTGCTTGATGCGGGCATTCGCATTGGCGGGGGCAAGCTCGGCGCTGTATTTGCAGATGGGCGCAAACAGCGCTTGCAAGTCCAGCGACTGATGACTGTGCTTGTCACGCAAATCTGGGTCGGAAGCCGCCGTAATCAGCACGATAGGCGCGCGATCCAGGTGGGCATGCGCGAGTCCCGCGCAGGCATTGGTTGCGCCTGGACCCAGCGTGGTCAGCGCAACGCCGATGCCGCCGGTCAGCCGCGCTTCTGTCGCCGCCATAAAGCAGGCGCTGCTTTCGTTGGCGACCAGGACGAACTCGATTCCGCGCCGCCACAGCGCATCCAGCGCTTCTACATTTTCGCCGCCTGGCAGACCATAAACGCGCCGCACGCCCGCTTCAACCAGTTGCTGTGCGAGGCATTCGGCGATACTTGGCATGGCTATTGTCTCCGCTGGCCTGGGCAATCTGCATAAATCCATTATTGGTCGCACAGATGTTGTGTCAAGTCTGCGAATAGCGGGTACAATGCGCGGCTAATTGGATTTTGACTTGTTGCGAGGACGATGATGACATTTGTGAAAGTGCCTAAATCGGGCACCTTGGCCCTCAACGAGAAATCCCAGAATTTGGCTGTGAGCGGACGCGCGATCTACCGCTTTGGCTTTGGCGAGTCGCCATTTCCGCCGCCGCGCCATGTGCAGAAGGCGCTGCGAAAATCGGCGCTGCGCAAGGATTACACGGCTGTGGCTGGCTTGCCAGAATTGCGCGCCCGCATCGCCGACTTTCACAACGAAGTCGATGGTTATCCGATAAGCGCGGGGCAGGTGTTGGTCGCGCCGGGCAGCAAGCCGTTGCTCTTCAACTGTATGCAGGCTTTCGAACGCGCCGAGGTCTATGTGCCGGCGCCCGCCTATGTGTCGTATGCGCCCATGGCCATGTTGGCGCGCCATCAGGTCATTCCCATCCAATCATCTTTTGATGCCCGCTGGCGCATCACGCCCGAAGCGCTTGAAGAGGCGATCGCCCGCCACAGCCAGCCAGGACGAGAAAAATTGCTGGCGTTGAATTATCCTGGCAATCCCGATGGCTTGACCTATAGCCGCCCCGAATTGCTGGCGCTGGCCGAGATGCTGCGCCGGCACGATGTCTGGGCGCTATCCGATGAAATCTATGCGCTGCTTCATCACCAGGGACGGCATGTTTCGCTGGCCAGCATCTACCCGGAGCGCACGCTGGTATCGACTGGCTTGTCGAAGTGGTGCGGGGCAGGCGGCTGGCGGCTGGGCGCGTTGATCATGCCGGCCGATGCGCCTGCGGAATTGAGCGATGCCTTGATTGGGCTGGGCTCCGAGGTCTATTCTTGTGCGCCAACACCTATCCAGGCGGCTGCATTGGCGGCCTACGCACTCGACAAACGGACGCATCGATTCTTGCGCGCGCAGCGGCAAATCTTGTCTGCGATTGGCCGCGTCGTGCACAGTGCCGTGTTGGCGGCGGGCGTACGCGTTCATGCTCCGCAAGGCGGCTTTTACCTGCTCTGCGATTTCAGTTGCTTCGCCGATTTACTTCTTCATCGCGGCATACAGCGCGATACCGAATTGTGCGATTCTCTGCTGACCGAGGCCGGTGTGGCGCTGCTGCCGGGCAGCAAGTTTGGCTTGCCGGCGAGGGCGCTCACGGCGCGGCTGGCTTATGTTGATTTTGACGGCGCGGCGGCCTTGAAGACACAGCGCGCGAAGGAAGATATCCTGCCCCATGCCGAAAAGATGCTTGCGGGCATCGCGGCGCTGGACAATTGGCTCAACTGAACAGTAGCAGATAAACGCTCAGCGCTAGCAGCGGGATCATCATCAGCCATTCAAACGCGCGTTGGTCGATGCGGTCGATGAGCTTGCGCGCGACCAGCACAGCCGGCGGGATCAACACGAAGACCCAGGCGATGCTCTGCAAGCGCTCCAGGTCGAAGTTGCCAATGTGCACGAAGGCGGGCAGCTTGGTCAGGTTCATCACGGCGAAGAATAGTGTGGTCGTGCCGATGAAACGGCGTGGCGTCATGTGGGGCTGCAGCAGCAGGTAGGCTGTGAAAGGCGGCGCGCCGACATTCGCCAGGGTCGAGCCAAAGCCAGACGCCCAGCCAGCGAAATAGCCATGCCATTTGCGCGGAGCATAATCGACGGTGGTCAGTTGATCTCTGGCGATCTTGAAGCCCAGCGCCAGCAGCGTCAAGCCGCCGATGATGCGCTTCAAGGTAATGGCGTCAATGGCATTCAATGCGGCCGCGCCAGCCGCCACGCCCAGCAAACCCGGCAGCAGCATCAGCCTGATATAACGCCGATCCCACTGCCGCCAATAGAAGTAGAGCGCGAATGCATCGGCAAATAGCAGCAGCGGCAAGACCAAAGCCACGGCGATCTGCGGCTCGATGATCAGCGTCAGCATGGGCACGGTCAGCGCGACCGGCACGGGACCGCCCAAGCCGCCTTTGGAGAAGCCGACCAGGATGCCGACCAGGGCAAAAATCACAATCTCTGTCATGGCTGCGCTATGTCCGCTGCGATTGGCTGGGGCAATTATATGCCAGCGCCAGTACAATCGTCCAACACGAGGCAGGGGACGCAGCGACTTGGACGAGAAGCAACTCAATGACGAAGGGCGCGCAATCTGGGATGGCAAGGCGCGCTTTTGGGACGGCCTGCATGGCGACCGCGGCAACCTCTTTCACCAGTGCCTCATCGAGCCGAGCGTTCTGCAATTGCTGGACTTGTGCGCGGGCGAGCGCGTGCTGGATATCGGCTGTGGCAATGGCGTGCTGGCCAGGCGAATGGCGCAGCTGGGCGCGGAAGTTGACGCGATCGATTTCAGCGCAAAGATGATCGAACTGGCGCAGCAGCGCAGCCCCGCCGGCACAGCGATCAACTACAGCGTTGTCGATGCCACCGATGAATCTGCGCTGCTGGGGCTGGGCGAGCGGGGATACGATGCCATTGCCTGCACGATGACTCTCATGGACATGCCATCTATAACATCACTCTTCCGCGCAAGCAGTCGTTTGCTGCGGGCAGGCGAGCGTTTCGTATTCGCAACTATGCACCCGGCTTTCAATTCCAACAATCCCATTTTCCTGCACGAAAAAGAAGACCGTGCTGGCACGGTGCTGGAACGCTATGGCATCAAAGTATTCGCCTACCTGGATATGCCGCCGGTCAAGGGTTCTGGCGCGCCGGGCGAGCCAATGCCGCACACCTATTATCACCGTCCACTTTCTGCGTTGCTGGCCGATGCTTTCGATGCAGGATTCGTGCTGGACGCGCTGCTCGAGCCCGCTTTCACGCAGGCCGACGCAGCCCAGGCGGAAGGTTTGACCTGGGCGAATATGCCGCAGATCCCGCCTGTGTTAACGGGGCGCTTAGTTCTATTGCCTAAGTGAAACCAACAAAATAAGGAACAAGAAATGAACCACCGAGTACACCGAGTTCAGTGAGCACACCGAGTGGAATAAGCCTCTGTGCTCTCTCTGTTCTCTGTGTTCTCTGTGTTCTCTGTATTCTCTGTGTCGAAAAATTGTGCATTACATTGTTGGACTTGCTTAGATAGCCGGGCTTTCGCCGTCCAAGACAGCCGACTCATGTTCTCCGCCCGCGTGCGCCGACAGCAGCGACAGCATATCTGCCAAGGCGCTTTCGATATCCGGCCTGGCGTCATCGTGATGCGCTTCGATAGCGATGACGACATCGGCGGTCGTCTCTTTGGCTGCGCTGGTGAAGCTCTGCCGCCAGCACCAACGCCGCGCCACAACCATCTGCGTGGTATCGGAAAATATCACTTCGCCAGGCGCAGGGTTCATGACTTCGGCGCTGCTCAACTCGGTGTAGGCTTCGCTGCCATCGGAATAATGCACGCTGATGGGCAGGGCGATCTGCTGCGTATCCATGACCGCCACGGGCAATCCATAACGGAT
>DAOUJB010000274.1:0-5943 GCA_034423155.1 Anaerolineae bacterium
CCAGCGGCGAGCTTATCATGCGCTACTTCCGCAGCGATATCGCCGTCGAAACCAAAGCCGACCAATCGCCCGTCACCATCGCCGATCAACGCGCCGAAGAACTCATGCGCGAGCTGATCATGCGGCAGTACCCCGACCACGGCATCATCGGCGAAGAATTTGGGGCGCACAATGCCGATGCCGAATACCAGTGGGTGCTCGACCCGATCGACGGCACGAAGTCCTTCGTCAGCGGCACCTTTCTGTTTGGCACGCTGATCGGCTTGCTGCGCGCGGGGCAGCCTATCGTCGGCGCGATTCATCATCCCGCCACCTCCCACTTGCTGGTCGGCGATTGCGCAGAAGCGCGCTTGAATGGCGAGCTCGTGCGCGTGCGCGAGACGGAAAAACTCAGCGAGGCCGTGCTCTGCTATACCGATTTCATCGATGTCGGCAAGTATCAGAATGGCATCGCTTTCGTGCAGTTGATGGGCAGAACGCGCTTCAACCGCAGCTGGGGCGATTGTCATGGCTACTTCCTGGTGGCGACCGGCTATGCCGATATCATGCTCGATCCCATCATGAATTTGTGGGACATCGTCGCTCTGATCCCCGTGGTCGAAGGCGCCGGCGGCAAGATCACCGCTTGGAATGGCGGTCCCCCGCTAAGCGGCGACGGCATCATCGCCAGCAACGGCTTCTTGCACGACCGAGTATTGAGCGCGCTACACACCTGAGGGAGCGCCTGCCATGCCCAAGATCGAGCGCATTTTTCTTATCAGCCACACCCACACCGATATCGGCTATACCGACCACCAGGACACAGTCTTCCGCCAGCATCTCGGTTTCATCGACGCCGCCATCGAGCTGGCAGAAGCCACCGCCCACTACCCTCCCGAAGCGCAATACAAGTGGACTTGCGAAGTCACTTCGTTTGTCGAGCAATACTTCCAGCAGCGCCCACCACGCCAGGTCGACCGCTTCTTGGCGCTGCACAAACGCGGCCAGCTGGCTGTGGCGGGCATGCAATATCACTGGACGCCCTTGCTTTCTGTCCCGAGCATGCTGCGCTCTTTGCTGCCGGTGCGGCGTCTGCGCGCTGACTTTGGGCTGACTATCCGCTCCGCCATGCAATGCGATGTCAACGGCGTCGCCTGGCTGTGGGCAGATCTGCTGCCAGCCATCGGCATCGACACGTTGACCATGTCTATCAATATGCACCGCGGCGCGCGCCCAAGCCCCGACCTGAACGCCTTTTGGTGGCATGGTCCCGCCGCCGGACGCCTGCTCACATTCAATGGTCCGCATTATCTCTACGGCATCTTCCGCTATGGTTTGAGCGATATGAACTTCGTCGACGAACTGCTGCCAGCGCAGATCGCCCAGCTGGAGGCGCGCGACGATTATCCCTACGACTTCCTCTACGCCCAGATCACCCATCCAGCCCGCGTAGACAATGGCCCGCCCCTGGCGCACATGGCCGATTTCGTGCGCGACTGGAATGCCGCGGGCCGCCAACCGCCAATCACCTTCACCACCATTGACGGCTTCGCGCAGATGCTGCACGACGACTATGGCGAGTCGCTCTTTGATTGGCGCGGCGACTGGGCAGACTGGTGGGCGGATGGAGTCGGCTCGTCCATCTATGAAACCAGCCTCAACCGCGAAACCGAGCAGTTGCTGCCCCTGTTGGACTTGCTGGCGACTCAAGTAGACGGGACCGACCAGGCGCTCATCGACGAGGCTTATCATCTGGTATCGCTCTACGATGAACACACTTGGGGCGGCTTTGCCAGCATCCGCCGACCGCATTCGCCGTTTACGCGCGCCAGCTTCAATCGCAAAGCCAGCTTTGCTTATGGCGGCTATGGCTTGACGCACGAACTGCTGGCAGAAGCCGGACGCGCCCTGGCAACCGAGACCACTGGCGCAACCCCCGAGGGTCATGCCTGGCGGCGCTGGGGGCAGTACATCAGCGCGAACCCCGCCGATGCCCCGGATAATTATCATTACCTGGCGTTGAATCCCTGCGGCTGGGAGCGGTCATTCCGCTATCCGCTGCCGCCGGATATGGGCGGCGCCGCGCCACATGGCCTGCTCGAGCAATTCCTCATCGGCAACTACCGCGAAGACCCACCCCTGCTGGGAGGCTCTCCCGCCGACCAAATGCTGCAAGCCACGCTGCCGGCCTTCAGCTACGAGGTTATTGCGCCCTCGCGCATCACAGCCCCGCCCGACGCCACAATCGGCTCTGGCACGCTGGAGAATCGCTGGTATCGCCTGCGCATCGACCCCACGACTGGCGGCTTGTCCAGTTGGTACGACAAAGAACTGCAGCGCGAACTGGTCGCACAGGACGAAATCTGGGCTTTTGGACAATACATCTATGAATGGGTCGACCATCCCGATGACCGCCGCGCCATCTTCGCCCTGGATTTCGACCGCGAAGACTTCGGCATCCGTCATACCGATACGCCTTTCCGCCGCAGCGGTCCCACATCGGTCGAGATCCTGCCCGCGCAGAAATTGCCCGACCGCCTGGAAATCGAAGTCCGCCTGCATGCCCGCGGAGCAAAGAGCATCTGCGCGCGTTTCAGCCTGCCACACCATCAAAAGGCACTTTGCCTGGAGATGCTCATCGACAAAGAATTCGTCACCGCTGCCGAAGCCGTCTATGTGCCCTTCCCGCTCAATCTGCAGGGGCACAGCTTTCACCTCGACCTGAATGGCCTGCCCCTGCAGCCCGAGCATGAACAGCTGCCCGGCAGTTGCCGCGACTGGTATGGCATTCAGCGCTGGGCAGAGGCGGGCGATGCTGGCGCGTCGATCACGCTCGTGCCCCTGGATTCGCCGCTGCTGCAGCTGGGCGGCATCACCACCGGGCGCTGGGCGCAGCAACTGGATGCGCGGCGAGCCACGCTGGTTTCGTGGGCGCTGCACAATCATTGGGACACCAACTTCAAAGCCAGCCAGGGGCAAGCCATCTTGCAGCGCTATCACCTGACATCGGGCGCGAGCTACGACTCGGCTGCCAGCACGCGCTTCGCCTTGGATGCCTGTCTGCCGCCGCTGCTGGTGCGGGTGCCGGGCGCGGACTTGGGCAGGCGCGGAACTTTCTTTGTGCCCGAGCCGCAGGGACAATGCGAATTGCACATCAAACGCGCCGCCGATGGACGCGGGCTGATCGTGCAGGCCATGAACCTGGGCGCTGAAGCAGTCGAGCAAGGGCTGAACTTCCCCGACCTAGAAATCGTCTCAGCTTACCTCTGCGATCCGATTGAAAATGACGGCGCGGAGTTGGAAGTTATCGCTGGTGGCATTGCGCTGGTTGTGCCCGGGCGCTCGCTGGCCTGCGCCAGGGTGATCCTCGGCTAGTGGACATTCTCCAACTGCGTCCAATGGCGGGGAAAAGAGGAAACGATTTATGTTGCAAGGCAAAACAGCAATCGTAACCGGCGGCAGCGGCGACCTGGGCGGTGCCATGGCACGGCAACTGGCGGAAAACGGCGCGCAGGTCGTCATCTGGGATATCGCCCCGCCCAAGACCGACTCGCCCGCCGACTATAAGCAAGTTGATGTGCGCGATCGCGCGGCTATCGATGCAGCCATCGCCGACATGCCGGGAGTCGATATCGTCTGCGCCAACGCCGGCATCGTGGACGCCCAGCCCTTCCTCGAGCTCAGCGCCGAAAATTGGCAAAATCACCTGGATATCAACCTGACCGGCTGCTTTCATACCTGCCAGAGTGCCGCCCGTCGCATGGTCGCCGATGGCACAAACGGGCGCATCATCCTGACATCCAGTTGGGTCGCGCAGATCCCCTGGCCCGAGATCACCGCCTACACTGTCAGCAAAGCCGGCGTGAACATGCTGGTCAAACAGATGGCGCGCGAGTTGGCCCCGCATGGCATCCGCGTCAATGCGGTTGCGCCGGGCATCGTGGCGGCTGGCTTGGCCGGGCGGCAACTGCGCGAAGAACCGCAATACGCCGCGCGCGTCGCCAAAGTCATCCCCCTGGGCGCGCCCGGCACACCCGAAGAAATCGCCAGCGCCGTCGTCTACCTGGCCAGCCCGCAGACCAACTATATGACCGGCAGCATCCTCACGCTTGATGGCGGCTGCTCGCTCTTCCAATTCGATGCCTGATACCGCCTTCGCCGATTTTCAGCTGTACTACGGCGATATTCACAACCACTGCAACCTGAGCTATGGCGCTGGCAGCCTGGCCGATGCGCTGCACAACGCCCGCCTGCAGCTGGATTTCGTCAGCGTCACCTTGCACGGGCACTGGGACGACATGCCGCAGGATGATCCACGACTTGGCTACCTGGTCGATTATCATCGGCAGGGTTTCGAGCGGGCGCGGGCGGGCTGGGCGGATTATCTGCGCGACACAGACGCCGCCAACCACCCTGACGAATTCGTAACTTTCCCCAGCTTCGAGTGGCATTCTATGCAGTATGGCGACCACTGCATCCTCTTCCGCGATGTGGCCACGCCGCTGATATTTCATGTCGCGCATGTGGAAGAGCTTCGCCAACGACTGCGCGAACACCCCCATCCCAGCCTGCTCATCCCGCATCATATCGGCTATTTGCAGGGCTTCCGCGGCATCAATTGGGATGCGTATACAGCCGAGCTTTCGCCCGTGGTCGAGATCATGTCATTCCATGGCGCGAGCGAACACAGCGATGCGGAGCCAGCTTACCTGCACGCCATGGGTCCGCGCGACCAGCGCAGCACAGCGCAGTATGGCTTGGCACAGGGACATATCTTCGGCTTCGTGGGCTCCAGCGATCACCACAGCGCCCACCCGGGCAGCTATGGCTATGGACAGGTGGCTGTCTGGGCGAAGTCATTGTCACGAGCCGCCATCTGGGAGGCGCTGGAAAATCGTCGCTGCTATGCCATCACAGGCGATCGCATCGCGCTGGCTTTTTCGCTCAACGGAAAGCCCATGGGCAGCGTTTTGCCCTTCGCGGAAGAGCGGCAAATTGAAGTGGCTGTCGAAGGCGCGTCGGCGCTGGATAGCATAGAAGTCCTGCGCAACAACCGCGTCATCCACCGCGAGTCGCCGCCGGTCGCCAAGCCCGATTTCCGCCATCCGCTGAAAATCCGCCTGGAGATGGGCTGGGGCGAACTGGAGACATTGACCGACTGGCATGTCGATCTGCGCATCACCGCCGGCGAGTTGCTGGATATTGAGCCGCACCTGCGCGGGCACGATATCGGCATCCCGGTCATTGAAGACGAAACACCCTGCGTACTGAGCCACCTGGATTATGCGGGAGGCAATCGAGTCCATCTGCGCACGCAAACGCCGCGCAATGCGACTGTCCGCAGCGCCGCCACACAAGCCATCACCCTGACCGTGAACGCCAGCGAGAACACACGAATCCAGGCGCGCATCAATGAAATCGACATCGACCTGCCCATGCGCGAGTTGTTGGAAGGCGCGCGCAGTTTCTATTCCAGCGGCTTTGTTTCGCCCAGCTTCGTCTTTCATCGCGCCCTGCCAAAAGCCGAATACACGCACAATTTCGCCATCAGCGACCGCGGCGCTGGCACCGGGCGCGATTGGTACTATGTGCGCGTTCGTCAACGCAACGGGCAATGGGCGTGGGCATCGCCGATTTGGGTGGAAAAAACTGAACCACCGAGTACACCGAGTTGAAAGAGTGCACCGAGTGATTTATACCTCTGTGTTCTCTGTGTTCTCTGTGTTGAAAAATGAGCAGTATTTTGTTGGCTTCACATCCGTGCCTCTGTGACAATCAGCCAACGAACTCCAGCATCGCCCGCACTTCAGCCAGTGGCGCGAGCGTCTGCGTTGTGCCCGCGTATTTGCAGCATACGCTGCCAGCCGCCACTCCCCAGCGCGCCGCCCGTGGCAAAGGCAATCCAGCCAGCAAGCCATAGAGCAGGCCCGACTTGAATATATCGCCAGCGCCGGTGGTATCGAG
>DAOUJB010000275.1:0-7038 GCA_034423155.1 Anaerolineae bacterium
TTCAGCATTCCCATCGTGGCGCTGCTGATCGTGTTTTTGATCATGCTGGTCGGGCTGGTGGTCGATGGACAGCGCAACGAAACGGCTGTGATGCGCAGCCGCGGCGCATCGCCATTCCAGGTGGTGGGCTTGACCACGGTCGAGGGCCTCATCATGGGCGCGATCGCGCTGGTGATCGGTGGCGCGCTGGCGCTGGCTTTCACTCAGCTCATCGGCACGACGCGCAGTTTCATGGACTTTCGCTGGGAACAAACATTTATCGTATCGGTGCCGCCTAGTATCGGCACAGCCATTGGTCTGGCGCTGCTCTTCACGGTGTTGATCCGCGTCGTGCCTACCATCGGCGCATCGCGGCATACCATCATCAGCTACAAGATGGACCGCGCGCGTCTGCTGGGCAAACCTTTGTGGCAGCGGGCGGGCCTCGACCTGCTGCTGCTGGGGCTGATCGGCTATTTCTATTATCAAGTGGTGCAGCAGGGCGGTCTGATTGATGTCGAAGGCGGCGCTCGCAATATCAGCCAGGCTTATGAACAGCCCTTTGTCTTTTTGCTGCCGCCGCTGACCATCTTCGCCCTGACTCTGTTTGCGCTGCGCTTCTTGGCGCCGATCTTGCGCTTGCTCGCTTGGCTCATCCAGTGGACCAACAGCGTCGGCTTGCTGATGGTCACGCGTCAGTTGGAACGCGCTCCCGGCGCTTATTATCTGCCGTTGATCTTGCTGGTCTGCACCATCAGCCTGGGCATCTATACCGCATCGTTCGCGCGCACGATCGACCGCTACCTCTACGAACAACAATATTACAAAGTCTCGGCGGATATATCTGTGCGCGTCTACAGCCAGGCGCCGGGCGGATTTCCAGGCGCAGGCAACGCAGACGAAGCGCCGCCCGCCTACATGCACATCAGCGAATTCACCGCCATGCCGCATGTGCGCGATGCCACCCGCATCGGCGAATACACCGCCACAGCGCGCTTGACCTCTGGCAGCGTCAGCGGGCGTTTTGTCGGCATTGACCGCGATGCCTTGGGTCCTGTCATTTTCTGGCGTCCCGACTTCGCCGATATCCGCCTTGGTTACCTGACCAACGCCCTGGCTATGCAGCCCGATTCGCTGGTTGTCTCGCGCGAATTCATGCAGAACCGGGCGCTGGACATTGGCGACCTGGTGGAGATCGACATTCGCAGCGGCGGCGAAGTTTTCAAGGTGAACTTCCAAATCGTTGGCGCGCTCGATTATTTCCCGCGCTGGTATCCCGAAGAAGACGGCGCGCTCTTCTTGGGCAACCTGGACTACCTGTTCGAGCAAGCCCAGCTGGAGCTGGCGCACCGCGTGATCGCCCGCATCGAACCGGGTTTTGACGGGCGGGCTTTCCAGCGCGCTTTGATCGAACGCGGCGCGGCTGGCGTTTTGCTGGAAGAACCCATCAGCAGGATCAACCGCGAACAATCGCGACCCGAACGACAAGGCTTGTTTGGCTTGCTGTCCATCGGCTTCATCACCTCGTCGCTGGCGACGATGATCGGCTTCTTGCTGTATACGATATTCTCGTACCAGCGGCGCTATGTGGAATTGGGCATCTTGCGGGCGATCGGCTTGTCGCGCGGCTCGATGATGCTGTCGGTGGCTTGGGAGCTGGGCTTGCTGATTGTGCTGGGGCTGGCGCTGGGCTTGGGCATCGGCTTGCTGGTCAGCGTGCTCTACATCCCCTATATGCAATTTGTCAGCAGCCTGGAAGGCGTCGTGCCACCCTACCTGGTCGGCATGGCTTGGACAGAAATCGCGCAGATCGTGGCGCTGTTCGTGTTCACTTTCGCGCTGATTATGGCGATTCTGCTGGTCATCTTGCGGCGCATGCGCATCTTCCAAGCCGTGAAGCTGGGCGAGACGCTCTAGTCAGAAGCAAATCGTTCTACAGCTGGACAACACAGGACTATCATGAGTCAGCCCAACATCCTCATCATCATGTCCGACGAGCACGCGCCCATGTTCAGCAGCGTCTATGGGCATCCGATCGTGCGCACGCCCAATATGCGGCGACTGGCGGAACTGGGCGCGACATTCGACGCCGCCTATTGCAATTCGCCGCTGTGCATGCCCTCGCGCATGTCTTTTATGAGCGGGCGCTTCGTCAAGGACATCGGCGCTTGGGACAATGTTACGCCGCTGCGCTCGGATGTGGTCACCTGGGCGCACAGGCTGCGCGATGTCGGGTATGATGTGGCGCTTTCGGGCAAGCAGCATTTTGGCGGAAATGACCAATTGCACGGCTTTCAAGAACAACTGGCGTGCGACCTGCATACCGAGCGCTATCATCCTATCCACACCTGGGACGATGGCATTGTGCCGGCCGAGCAGCCTTGGCACGAAGTCTACAATGCCGGTCCTGGCTGGTCGGAAGAACTCGACTGCGACGAACTGGCGCAGCAGCGAGCGCTCGACTACCTGCGCGATCCCGCCCGCCAGCAGCGTCCCTGGGCGCTCAATGTGTCCTTCATCGCCCCGCACTTCCCTTACATCGTGCCGCAGACCTATTGGGACATGTACCCGCCCGAGCAGATGGACTTGCCGCAATTGCCCGATGGACACCTGGCGAATCTGCACCCCATGGCCCAGCGCATCCGCCTGATGTTTGGCTTTCCGCAATTTCCCGACGAGGTAGTTCGCCGCGCTCGCGCCGCCTATTATGCGCTCATCACCTATTTCGACGCCAAAATCGGCGAGCTGCTGGATGCGCTGGAAGCGACGGGACAAACCGAAAACACGGTCATCATTCATCTCAGCGATCATGGCGATATGAATGGCGAGCATGGCATGTGGCGCAAGTCCAACTTCTATGAAGCCTCGGCGCGCGTGCCTCTGCAGATCGCTTGGCCAGGGCGCATTGCCGGCGGGCAGCGCCTCCCCCAGGTGTGCTCGCTGGTCGATGTGACGGCGACTATCTGTGAGCTGGCCGGCGATGTCTGTCCACTGCCGCTGGCTGGCGAGAGCCTGCTGCCGCTGTTGACCACGGGCGACCCGCATTGGAAAGACGAAGCCTTCTGCGAATACCTGGCGCATGGCAGCGACCGGCCGCTGGCGATGTTGCGGCGTGGGCGCTTCAAATTGAACTACAGCTGGGGCGAGCCGCCGGAATTGTATGATATCGAGGCGGATCCCGGCGAATTCACCGACCTGGCCCGCGAAGCGGATTATGCGGAAGTGCTGGCGACCCTGCAAGCCGACCTGCTGGCGGAATGGGATCCGGCCGCGCTGGACCGCCAAGTGCGCAGCAGCCAGCGACAACAGCGTTATATCGAGTCGCGCTTTGGGACGGGCTGGCGAGCTTCGTCCTAGACAAAACCCAGCCTTTAATCTCCGACCTGCATGACCACCTTGCCAAAATGATCATGCTCTTCCAGGATGCGATGCCCTTCGCAAATATCCGCAAGCGGCAGCACACGGTCAATGACCGGTCGCAGCGCACCCGCATTCGCCAGTTCCAGCGCCGCGCGCAACTCGTTGTAAGTGCCGCCGTTGGCACCCAGGATGCTCAACTGCCGATGATAAATCTGCGGGATAACAAGGGGGAAGCTCTTGCCGGAATGGGAGCCGCAGACGACCATCCGTCCGCCGCGAGCCAATGTTTGCAGCGAGCTCGCCCAGGTCTTCGCACCCACCAAGTCTTGCGCCACATCGACGCCGCGTCCGCCTGTCCAGTCGATGACTTGTTCGACCCAGCCAGCCTCGCGGTAGTTGACGACATGATCAGCGCCCAGCTCGCGCGCCTTTGCCATTTTCTCGCTGCTGGAGCTGCTGGCGATGACGGTCGCGCCGGCATATTTGGCGATTTGGATGCCGATGGAAGCCACGCCGCCGCCCGCGCCCGGGATGAAGACAGTCTCCCCAGCCCGCAGACGCGCCACCGTGATCAGCATGTGCCAGGCTGTCATGGCCACGACTGGCAGCGCCGCCGTCTCTATTGCGGACAGATTCGCCGGTTTGGCGATTAAATTGCGCGCCGGCGCCAGCATATATTCGGCCAGCCCGCCGTTGCGGTGTTCGCCGATGATCTCATGCTGCGGACAAATCGTCACATCGCCCGCCCGGCAATGCTCGCAGAGCCCGCAAGTCATCAGCGAATAGAGGGTGACGGCATCGCCCTCTCGCCAGCCAGAGACGCCAGCGCCCAGCGCGTCGATATGCCCGCAGACATCGACGCCGGTCGTCAGCGGCAAGGGCACAGCGCCAAATTGTGGTCCGCGGCGGATGCCCACATCCAGCCAATTCAACGCGCAAGCCGCCACCTTGATGCGCACTTCGCTGGCGGCTGGCACAGGCATGGGCACTCGCTCCAGACGCAGCACTTCGCGTCCGCCGTGCTCGTGAAAAAGCGCTGCTGTCATTGTCGACATGGATCTACCCTCGCCTGCTATTTGTCCGCCTCGATCAATATCTTGCCCAATGGCACACGCGCATCGGCGAATGGCATTCCATCGGCATCTCGGGCTGTCAAACGCTGCATATCCCGCGAGTGGTATAACCCGCTGTAGATCGCATAGACTCCTGGCGCGATATCGTCGGGCACGGTCACCGGCCAGGTTTCTGTATCCAGCAGACCGGCATACCACAAGCGTGTCGGCAAGCGGGCTCCCAGAGGCGGCTGGTCGTAGCCCCATTGCACGCCCGTCTCTTCATGCACAAAGTGCAGGAATTGCGTGTAATCTTGGCTGCCCTCGGCATCGCTGTGCCAGGTTATGTCGACCGGCAAGCTGTCGCCGGGCTGTGCGCTGTCTGGTAATTCGATGTCAATGAGAGCGAATCCCGCGTCAAATGTGGCCAGCGCAGTGGCCGGCGGCTCGGGCAGCGGCGCTGGCACGACAAATTCACCCAAAATAACTTGCTTGTCGTTTAGCTGACGCAGATCGCTGTCCTGCACGGCCAGCAGGCCCTTCAGGTCGGCGGCCGCCAGCACGACCCAATGCGCGCGATTGGCTGGCAGCGAGCGCCGATAGCGCATATGAATCGGCTGTCGATACACGGGCGTATAGCGCGCGCCGAAGATCCATACGCCGTGCAGGTGGTCGACATCCGTCTTATAGACGAAGTTTGACTCGCCGCTGACCTGGTCGACCAAGTCCAGAAAGTAGTCGGATATTGTAAAATAGTCGGCTTGCCGGGCAGAGACATAGAGGCTGGTGGCCACTTGGCCCGGGGCTGTGTTCAGCGTATAGCCCAGCAGATCAATGCCACCGTCAAAATGCACGCTGGCGGGTTTTGCCATCGTCCGCAATTCCAGCCGCGGCACCTGCGCATTCAGCGGGATGAGCAGCAGCCACAGCAGGGGAATCGCCCAGATGAAGCGGCGCAGTCGTGGCGATGGCGTGGCAACGCGCGTGCCAAAATGCCCCAGCATGGCCACCAGCGCCAACCAACTGCCCAGGTGTTCAAAGATCTCTTCTATAGCGAAAGCTTTTTGACAGCCACTGACGCGAAAGACGCCTTCTATGCCGCAAAAGGGTCGCGTGTCATCCAGCGCCACGCCACCCAACGCAATGCTGGCCAGCCCCGCCAGCGTGCAGACATGCCAGAAACGGTCGCGCCCGGACGATGCCAGCGCCGCGAGAGTGGTCGCCGCCGCCGTCAATATGCCCAGCAGCAGCGTGTTTTGCTCCCACTCGTTGCGAACTGCCATGTTGAAATTCTTGAGCGCCTCGTAGTAATCATCAAAGCCCAGCGCCAACAGCACCAGCCCGATGCCGACCAGGTATAGCCTCTGCCAAGGCTGCCGCTCGCGCCCGGTCGCCGCCGAAAGCAAGCCCATCGCCCCGGCAAAGGCGAACATGGTCGCAGACAGCGCCGACGGGATGTTGTGCTCGCGGTCGTAATGCCAACCCGCGCCCCAAAAGCTGATGTCCGAAGGGGAATCCAAGGACATCAACAACAAGATGACTTGCACGACCAGCCCGGCCGTCGCCACCCGCCTGCCGAAAGTAGACAAGCGCGGCACCAAAATCCAATAGCACAGCAGACAAGCTGGCAAGTAGACGAAGTACTTGAACGGAGCGATGGTCTGCGCCATCGACAAGACCAGGGTGCCTTCTTCGATCATCTCCCGCTATTCCCGTGGCTGGGCTGTCCTCCGCCGGTCAAGCCCGCTTCCCGTTGCCGTCTCTCAGCTTGGGCGAGGCGCTGTGTTCGCCATACAGGTGGCAAGAAGTGATGCGGCCTTCGTCATCGTGAACCTGCGGCGGACGGATGCTCAGGCAGGCTTCCATGACTTCTGGGCAGCGCTGGGAAAAAGGACAGCCGATGAATTGCTCGGTTGGGCGCGGCACGCCTTCACGGATGCGCAAGGGCGGATTTTCGATGGTCGGGTCGGGCACGGGCACAGCAGCGATCAAAGCCTGCGTATAGGGATGCTGCGGATTATTGATGACCTGCTGGCTGGGACCGATCTCGACGATCTCGCCCAGATACATGATGGCGATGCGGTCGCAGGTATATTGCAGCAGCGACAAATCGTGCGAAATATAGACGGTCGCCAAGCCCAGCTCGCGCGCCAGACGCCGCGTGGTATTGAGGATGCCCGCGCGCACCGATACATCCAGCATGGACACCGGCTCGTCCGCCACCAGGAATTCCGGCTGCAAGACTAATGCCCGCGCCAGCACCACGCGCTGCAACTGCCCGCCCGAAAGCTGATGCGGATATTTGTCCAGGAAGACCTCGGCCGGGCGCAAATTGACGCGATCCAGCGTTTCGACTACGCGCTCCAGCCGTTCGTTTTCGTCCGTCCAGCCGTGGATGATCAGCGGTTCGGTCAAAGAACGATAGAGCGTGAAGCGCGGATTGAGCGCCTCAAATGGATTCTGGAACATCAACTGGGCGCGCCGGCGGAACTCCAGCAGGTTTTCGCCATCCAGCGCCATCAGGTCTGCGCCGTCAAAGTCGATTTCGCCATCGCTGGCATCCAGCAGCTTGACCAGCAGCTTGCCGGTGGTCGACTTGCCACAGCCGCTTTCGCCAGCCAGCCCCAGACTCTCGCCGCGCCGCAAG
>DAOUJB010000276.1:0-1651 GCA_034423155.1 Anaerolineae bacterium
GCCGCGCCAGTGATGACGATGCGCGGATGCGAAGCCACCACCTCAAAAACCGACTCGCGCACATAGCCCAAGTCTTTTTCGATTGCCTGGTAACGCCGGGCGTTGAGCTCTTCGATGCCCACGCTGTGGAATTGGCGCTGGTCGGTCCAGATATCGACTGGCGTATACAATTGATGCAGCATGGCTGGCGTATGATGCTGAGAGGCGGGATGAATCGTGGTGGTGGGGATGTTCCATTCCGTGCGCACCGCCGCCAGGTAGCTTTTCAGCGCCGCCTTGCTGCCTTGATACTGCTCGGCAACAATATTGACATCCTGCCCGGCGAAGATGACATGTCCGCCAGCCGAGATGCTGCCCGCCTGCACGCGCACGGCAGACGGATAATCGCGTTGTTCTCGCATGGCTTCCAGCAGGCTGCGCGCAAAGACGATCGCCTGTTTGCCTTGAGACGCCGAGCCATCCAGGCCGCCGGTCGCCACGATCAGCCAATCCAGCCCGACCAGCTCGTCGGTGGAAAGCTGCTCGGGCGCAAGGCAATCGCGCGCCAACTCTTCGGCGCTGCGATCATAATTGCGGTCGCGGTAAATCTCTGTCAGCCGTTTGCTCAGCGCCGCGCCATAACGGTACTTGCGCAGCAATCGCCGCAGCATGGTCAGCTTCGTGCGCGGATTGGGCATGACCGGCGCGAAGACCATCATCACCAGCTTTTGATAGGGCGATTCCAGCGAAGACCGGTCGGCTTGATGCTTGAGACGGCTCCAGTTGTTTTGCACGAATCCTCGCCAGGCGGCCGGCGATCCGATCACCGGCTGGCTGGAATTGGCGCGCGCTGTCGCAAGGGCGCGGGCTGGTTTCTGGCTGGGCGGGCGGTTCATTTATTTGTAGACAATCCGCCGTTATGATTCTTTCGAGTTGTTGTGCCGGCTGATCAGATCATGAAAGCTGGCCGCGACTTCGCCCGCGCTGCCTACGATCGCGCCAACCAGTGGCTGATCAAAGAGCGTCAACGCGGCTGCTGTCAAGGCAGGCGAATAGCGCAGCAGCGATTTTGCCGCTCGCACGAGGATGCGCTGATTCGGTTTCTTGGGCGTCGTCAGTTGCGCTTTGACTGTCTGTAAATCGTGCTGAGCCGCTTCTTTGCTTTCGGGCAGCAGATTCGTCTGTTTGATCGTTTCTTCGACGCGGCGAATCTGCCCCAGCATGTGTTCGAATTCCTGCTGAGTCGTTTCGATTCCGCCGATGTTGATGGTCTGGCGCGTGTTCTGCGCGACATTGCCGCCCGTCTGCACCTTGACCAGGCCATCGCGCCCGGCGAAAACCACATGCCCGGTCGCAGTAAGCTGGTCGATCTCAATGTGCATGTCACGGCCGTATGGGGCTGCCACGACTCCTCCTTCGCTCGCTTTTATGCCGCCCGTTCTTGCGTCATCGTCGGGCGCGTTCATGTCAATGCCACCAAGCGTATGCCGATGGACGAATACCGCACGCGCGGCTCTAGATAATAGCGCACCGAGGTCTGGGCGCGGTCGCAGCTGCTAACGAAACTGCCGCCGGTCACCGCTCGTCGCAAGTCGCGGCCATCTTCGGCTGCGGCTGCGGTGTTCAGCGTCCACTCCCAGGTGTTGCCCGCCAAATCATAGACGCCATAAGG
>DAOUJB010000277.1:0-3497 GCA_034423155.1 Anaerolineae bacterium
TGACGCTGCTGGGCAAAGGCGCGCTGCCCGAAGATCATCCGCTGGTCATCGGCATGATGGGCATGCACGGCGAGGCTTCGTCCAACCTGGCTATCCAGGAAGCCGACTTGCTCATCGCCCTGGGCATGCGCTTTGACGACCGCGTCACTGGCAACCTGAAGACTTATGCGGTCAATGCGCGCAAGATCCACATCGACATCGACCGTTCTGAGATCAACAAAAATGTCCGCGCCGATGTGGGCATCGCGGGCGATTTGAAGACGGTGCTGAATCAGCTGCTTCCCAAGCTGGAGCGCAAGTCGCATCAGAACTGGATTCATCAAATCCGCGACTGGCTGGAAGACTCGAGCGAGCGCGACATCCTCAACTACGAAACGCCAGGCATCCTGCTCACTGCGCAGGTCATCAACGATATCTGGCGGCTGACGGGCGGCGATGCCATCACGGTGACCGATGTTGGGCAACACCAGATGCTGGAAGCCCAATATTATCCGCACCAGCGCCCGTCTACGCTGCTGACCAGCGGCGGCCTGGGCACGATGGGCTTCGGGTTTCCCGCGGCGATCGGCGCGAAGTTTGGTGTGCCCGAAGAAGAAATCTGGGCCATCGTCGGCGATGGCGGCTTCCAGATGACCTTGTGCGAACTGGCGACCGCCCGGCAAGAAAATGTCAATGTCAATATAGCCATCATCAACAACAATTTCCTGGGCATGGTGCGGCAGTGGCAAGAGCTCTTCTTTGAGAAGCGCTATCAAGCCACGCCCATGGTCAATCCGGACTTTTGCAAGCTGGCGGATGCCTATGATATCCCCAACCGGCGGGTGAACCAGCGAGACGAAATTGAAGAAGCGGTGGCTTTCGCGCGCGGCATAGATGGTCCCACCTTGATTGAGTTCGTCGTTGAAAAAGAAGAAATGGTTTATCCGATGGTGCCAGCTGGTGCCGACCTGCACGATATGAAGCGCAGACCCAAGCCAGGAGAATGCTGATGGCGCAGCAACCGACCGTCAACAAGGTGACTGTGGTGGCATTGGTCGAAAACGAACCGGGCGTGCTGAATCGTATCGCCAGTTTGTTTCGGCGCCGCGCTTTCAATATCGACAGCCTGACCGTCGGGCGCACGCACAAGCCCGATATTTCGCGCATGACCATCCGCGTCGATGCCGGACCAGAATATGCCCGCAAGATCGCCAACAACCTGCAGAAGCTGGTTAATGTGATCGATGTACGCGTCATCGACAACGAGCCGCACATCGAACGCGACCTGGCGCTGATCAAAGTGCGCAACGACGATGCCCATTCCCGCAACACCCTCACAGAGATTTGCGATCGCTATCCCGCGCGTATCGTCGATGTAGGACCGCATGTGGCGATTATCGAGATGGTCGGCACCGAATCTTTCGTCGAGAAATTCATAGACGAAGTGCGCCCGATCGGCATCGTAGAGATGATCCGCACCGGCATCGTCTCAATGGGCCGTGGCACGCGCATCCACGACACGAGCGTCACCCGGCGCGATCTGGCCCGCGCTACCTTGCAAGCATCCGCCGCGCGCAACGGCAGAATCGTCTGACCAACCAAGCGCAATTCCCGTGCGCATTTGTTCACATTCAGTTCAGGAGAGACAGCATAAATGGCAACACTCTACTATGACAACGACGCGGACCTGGCGCTGCTGGATGGCAAGACCATCGCCGTGATTGGCTATGGCAGCCAGGGACACGCCCATGCTTTGAACGCTCGCGATAACGGACAGCGGATCATCATTGGCTTGCACGAAGGCAGCCGCAGCAGAGCCAAAGCCGAAGCCGACGGTCTGGAAGTATTCAGCGTGGCCGAAGCCGCCGCCCAAGCCGATATCATCATGCTGCTCATCCCCGACACGCGCCAGGGCGATGTCTACCGCGAGCATATCGCGCCCAATCTCAAAGACGGCGCCATGCTCATGTTCGCGCATGGATTCAACATTCACTTCAAAGAAATCGTGCCGCCGACCAGCGTCGATGTCGCCATGGTCGCGCCAAAAGCGCCCGGACATCGCGTGCGCGAGGTCTTCACGGAAGGCGCTGGCACGCCCGGACTCATCGCCATCGAGCAAGATGCGACCGGCAATGCGCTGGCTCTGGGTCTGGCCTATGCGAAAGCGATTGGCTGCACGCGCGCCGGCGTCATCGAAACCACTTTCAAAGAAGAGACCGAGACCGACCTCTTCGGCGAGCAGGTTGTGCTTTGCGGTGGCGTAACCGCGCTCATCCGCGCCAGCTTCGAAACGCTCGTCAAAGCCGGGTATCAGCCCGAGGTCGCTTACTTCGAATGCCTGCACGAGCTCAAGCTCATCGTCGACCTACTCTACGAAGGCGGCTTGAGTTATATGTGGTACAGCGTCAGCAATACAGCCGAACATGGCGGCTATGAAATCGGCGACCAATTTGAAGAGTCGGTGAAAGAAGAAATGGCCGGCGTCTTGCAGCGCATCCAGGACGGAGAATTCGCTCGCAAGTGGATCGACGAGAATCGGCAGGGGCGTCCCAATTTTAATGCGCGGCGTCAACGCGAACACGACCTGCTGATCGAAAAAGTCGGTGCCGACCTGCGCCAGATGATGCCTTTCCTGGATGCCAAGAATATCAAGCAGAGCGACTAAGCGATCGCGCACAATCACAGAGTAGGGGCAAGCCACTGGCTCGCCCGCGAACCCTATAAGACAAGTCGAAAGGAAGGAGGTGTACGGATGTCGGATGATGGTCTTGCCAGGCTTAGCCCTCGTTTCGCTTTTGACCACGCGCGATATTTGATAAGGAGCACCTCCCTATGGCAACGCGAACCTACGACGAAAACACAGTCATAATCTTCGACACCACCTTGCGCGATGGCGAGCAAAGCCCCGGCGCAACGCTCTCTAGCGCCGAGAAGTTGGAAATCGCCCGACAGTTGTCCGCGCTGGGCGTCGATGTCATCGAGGCTGGCTTCCCGGCCGCATCGCCCGATGATCTGCGTGCCGTGCAACGCATCGCCCGCGAAGTTGGCACGCCCGACGGGCCGAGCGTGGCCGGCTTGGCGCGCGCCTTGGAAAGCGATATCCGCACAGCTTGGGAAGGAGTCAAGGACGCCGCCAAACCGCGCATCCATACCTTCCTCGGCACCTCGCCCAGCCACCTGGCCATGCTGCGCATCGACAAAGCAGAAGGCTTGCAGCGCATCCGCGGTGCCGTAACTTTGGCGAAGAGCCTGTGCGACGATGTCGAGTTCAGCCCCATGGATGCGGGCAGAACCGATACCGAATACTTGATCCGAGCCTGTGCCGTGGCTGTCGAATGCGGCGCGACCACGCTGAACATCCCCGATACGGTTGGCTATGTCATGCCGTCGGAATGGGCGGACACGCTGGAAATGCTGATCAACGAGACGCCGGGCGCAGGACCGGGCAGCGGCGTGATCTGGTCGGTGCACTGCCACAATGATCTGGGCTTGGCGACTGCCAATACGCTGGCCGGCTT
>DAOUJB010000278.1:0-2369 GCA_034423155.1 Anaerolineae bacterium
ACCAGGTGCGGCAAACTGCCCGAAGACCAGCTGAGAACTCCGCGCTCGACCAGCCGCTGCACCGCTCTCACATAGCGTTTGTGCAGGTCCAGCTGCGCCTCTGCCCAAAGGCCCGTTTCGTCCGCGCGCAGCGTATCCATCACGCCGATGACCGCCGCCTTCAGCGAGCCATCCAAGCCGTGGTGATACAGCACCGGACGTCGTTCGTACCAATCCAGGCCGACATCAGTCTGCGGGGTGAAATACTCGCCCTGCAAATCGCGCTGTCGGCTTTCTCCCCAGACGATCAGATAGCCGCCGATACGCCCGGCTGGCGCATCGACCATTTTGACTGCTTTGTCGTGCACGCTGCTGCCTTTCTCTCCCCCATGTTTCTTTGTGCCGCTGCCTCGCACTCCCCCACACGCGGCGACCGAGTGGTGCAGGGGCGGGCAGCCATGAAGCACGCAATAAGGCGCTGAGTCCCTTTTTCGTGCCGATGGTAAACGCCGGGCGGCGGACGCCATCCAGCCAACTTGACTGCAAGCTAGCACGAATGTTCTATGGTTGGCGTTGTTTCTTTCGCGAGTTGAGATATTCTAACGAAGCGCAACCCCCCTCGGTCAACCCGACAGGTCAGGGGGAAGTAAGCACTGGCTACCCTCTCCATCCTGACGCGTAGGGGCGAGCCATTGGGTCGCCCGCCAACACACCCGAAATCTGGGCGAGTCACCGCCTCGTCCCTACGCCGTCTCTTTCTGGAGGGGTCATTCATTCCCCGCCTTAACGCCAGCGCCGATTCGGTTTATGATGGCAGGCGTAACCGGTCGCCGGAAGGCGCACATGCCAGAACAGCCAGAACAGATCGAAGGCAGCATCGAGCGCGTCACCTACTACAGCGAGGAGACCGGCTATTCGGTGCTGAAGGTCAAGCCCGAAAAACGGTATCCGCGGGCGCAAGCGCGTGATGGCACCATCGCTGTCGTGGGTGCCATGCCCCAGCTGGGCGAAGGCGAAAATGTCCAGTTCATCGGTGCTTGGGTTACGCATCCGCAATACGGTTTGCAATTCCAGGCGCGGCAAGCCATCCCCCGGCCACCCCAGACTGCCAAAGGCATCGTCAATTACCTCAGCAGCGGCATCGTCAAGGGCATCGGACAAGCCACAGCCCAGAAGATCGTCGACCACTTCGGCGAGCGCACCATCGAAATCCTGGACGCAGAGCCGCAGCGCATCCACGAAGTGCGCGGACTGAAACCGCCATTGGCGAAGAAGCTCATCGACATCTGGGCGGACAACCGCGCCCTGCGCAATGTGATGATTTACCTGCAAGGGCTGGGCATCAGCGCGAAGATCGCCAAACGCATCTACGAACGCTACGGCGCAGTGACCCAGCAGGTCATCGAACAGAATCCCTATCAGCTGGCAGACGATGTCTTCTTGATCGGATTTCGCAAAGCCGACCAAATCGCCCGCAATATGGGGCTGGAGCGCGCTGACAGACACCGT
Organism: Anaerolineae bacterium; assembly: GCA_034423155.1. Classification (GTDB taxonomy): domain Bacteria; phylum Chloroflexota; class Anaerolineae; order Aggregatilineales; family Phototrophicaceae; genus UBA6055. The sequence goes on from DAOUJB010000278.1 coordinate 1,489, forward strand.
CTGCGCGCCGGTCTGCTGTATGCGCTCAACGAGCTGGCCCGCGAGGGACACACCTACTCGCCACGCGGCATGCTGCTGGACAAAGCCGCCGAGTTGCTGGATGTCCACGACCGCACTGCCCTGGAGCAGGCGCTGGACGAGCAAATCGCGGACAATCAACTGCGCCAGGACACGTTGCCTGTCGATGATGATGTGAAGCGAATCGAAGCGATCTACCTGCCGCGCTTCTTCCGTGCCGAAAGCGAATCGGCGCAACTGCTGCAATCGCTGGTCCGATGCGAAAGCCAGATCATCGCCGATCACCGCAATACCGACTGGCCCGCCTACTTAAAAGAGCTGAGCGAAGACAACAAAACGCAGCTTTCCCCGCAACAGCAAGATGCCGTCCGCGCCGCCTTGACCAGCAAGCTAAGCGTCTTGACCGGCGGTCCTGGCACGGGCAAAACCACCACCCTGCAAATGCTCATTCACGCGCTGGACGAGGGCGGCTACAAATTCAGCCTGGCCTCGCCGACTGGACGCGCGGCCAAACGCCTGGGCGAAGCCACCGGCAAAGACGCCAGCACCATCCATCGTCTGCTGGTCTTCTCGCCGGACGAGGGCGGATTCGAGCACGATGAAGACAACCCGCTGGATGCGGAAATGGTCGTCATTGACGAAGCGTCCATGCTCGATCTGCGCTTGTTTTACAGCTTGCTGCGCGCCTTGCAGCCAGCGGCGCATCTGTTGCTGGTGGGCGATATCGACCAACTGCCATCGGTGGGGGCGGGCAATGTGCTGCGCGATGTCATTGAGGGCGGCAGCGCCAAAGTGACGCGCCTCGACCAGATTTTTCGCCAGGACGACAGCAGCCACATCGTCAGCAACGCCCACCGCATCAA
>DAOUJB010000279.1:0-6619 GCA_034423155.1 Anaerolineae bacterium
TTGGCAGCTATGGTGTAGTCGAGCACCTTCTGCGTCTCGCCGACCGACAGCGCCGATGTGGGTTCGTCAAGAATCAAGAGTTTTTTGCCGAAGTAAACAGCGCGGCCGATCGCCACTGACTGCCGCTCGCCGCCAGACATATTGCCGACAGTTTCTTCTGAATCGCGGATGTGGATGCCGACATCAGCCAATGCCCGGATCGATTCGCTGGCCATCTTCTTTTTGTCGAGGAATCGGAAGGGGCCGACTGTATACGAGGGTTCTTGACCGAGCCAAAAGTTGCGAGCAATGCTCATCAGCGGCACCAGCGCCAGATCCTGGTGGACTGTTTCGATGCCGAGCTCGCGGGCATCGTGCGGCGAATGGATTTTCACCGCCTCGTCGTCGAAGAAAATCTGCCCGCGCGTCAGGGAGTGGTAGCCGGTCAACACCTTGATCAAGGTTGATTTGCCAGCGCCATTGTCGCCGAGCAGGCCGACGATCTCCTGGCGATCGACATGAAAGTCGATGCCGCGCAGGACTTGCACACTGCCGAAGTACTTGTGGATATCGATCATATCCACCAGGGCATTATCGTTTCTTTGCTTGTATTCCATAAATGACGCTCCCTAATTTCGCTGCACCCCGCGAACCAAGGTGTTGAGCACGACGGCCGCGATGATGATCACGCCGATCGTGCCGGAGAACAGGCGCGATTCGATGCCGACCAATACCAGACCGGTCTGCAACATGCCGAAGATCAGCGCGCCCAGCAGCGAACCAACCACACTGCCATAGCCGCCGGTCAACAGCGCGCCGCCGATCACCGTCATGGCGATCACTTCCAGCTCCCAGCCCGTGCCTTTGAGCGGATCGACGCCCGGATTTCGCGCCGTTTCGTAAATGGCAGCGATACCGGTTAACAAGGCGACGATGACGAAGTTCTGCAGCTTGACGCGATCGACATTGACGCCTTGCGCGCGCGCCGCGCCTTCGTTGCCGCCGGTGGCGAATATGCTGTTGCCGAATGATGTGTTGGTCAGCACGACATGGAAGATCACCACGAAGATGAACCACCAGACGATCGCCAGGCGAACATTGGCATTCCGCGGTATCTGCATATGGAAGAAGTCGCCTTCGGAACCGATCGAAAGCACGCGGCCGTTGAACAGATCAAAGTAGCCGACTTCGACGATCTCGCCACCGCTGGCGCTGCCATGATACGACAGAACAGCCGCCAGCCAGACCACGATTGCCAGCAGAATCAAGGCGACCAACGCGAGAATGACGCCGCGCACGATAGCGCCGCTGGTGCCGAAGTCGCCGTTATTATTGCGAATCGACCAAGCCAGCATCGCTCCTCGGTACAAGACCGGCAAGACGCGATAGGCTGTGAAGGCGACAACAGCCAGGCCAATCACCGCCAGCGCCAGGAAGACGATGTTGCTGATGCCGATGACCGGCAGCGCTTCGTGATGGTCGCTATAGCGCAGAATCCGCCCGCCGGCGATGGCAACCAGCGTAATCGCTCGGAAGGCGAGCATCGTCCCCAGGGTGACGATAAAGGAAGGTATTCGCGTTGAAATCAAGAGGACGCCGTTGATCGCGCCGAGAATGAAGGCGATGAAGATGGCCAGCAAAGCCGCCGGAATGGGACCCACCACGCCGAAAATAGGCGCGCCGTGAGTCATGAAGTTCATAAACGACAGCGCGGTCACGCCCAAGATCGAGCCGACCGACAGATCAAACTCACCCGAGATCATCAAGTAGGTGACGCCGATAGCAATGACGCCTTTGGTCGCCACATTGCTGAGGAACGAAGCCACAGAACTCGGTTCGAGGAAGAGATCGGTCGCCATGGTAAAGCCCATGAGGATGGCGACGAAGCCGATGATAGCCCCGGCGCTGGGTGATTTGGCCAGTTCGGCGCGGATGAACTTGCCGGGGGTCAATGCCAGCGCGCGCCGCAATTCATCCGATTGTTCTTCTACCTGGCGGACAACCCGATAGCCGAAGAAGCCGGGCAAGAAAAATAGCAGACCAGCCAGCAGACGATGATTTTCTGCATCGCGAATCGTCGTTTGGCCCGGATATTCTGGAACGACAATCGCCCCGGCGACCAGGAAACCGATCACGCCCACTGAAAGCACCACCAGAATCGCCTGAATGAACTTGCGCGGCGGCGAGACGATCATGCTGGTGCCGGGTCGATTTCGTAGAAATTCCAGCGGCGGGATCAAGAATACCAGCAGCGCCAGCAAAGCCACCAACGCGATTATGAAGAGGCTGATGCTGATCAGCGATTCACCGATTGATAGCGCGGTTGCGGCCAAGCCACCGACTTCTTCGCTGATCAATAGCCGCAGGTCGCTTACCTGACCCAACAATAGCGAGAACTTCAAGCCAACCGGAATCGCCACGCTGAGCAGAATCGCGCCGCCAATCATGACGGTTGCAAAGAACATCCACTGCGACCAGCGCAGGCTCGCTTGTTCGCGCGAATATAGCCCATACGCCGTCCGCAAACTGCAGATGGCATAGACAAAACTGACGACAGCAACGATGATCTCGACCGTGTTGAGGTTGCTGCGGAGGATCTGCGCCCGCTCGCCCATGGGCACCCAGCCAAACAAGACGCCGTATACCACCGCAAAACCAAGGATGGCAAAGCCAAAAGCCAGAAAAGTAACGAGCGCGCCGATGTTAGAAGCTTCGCGTTTGCCTTCGAAATATGCTTGCATCATAAGCAATCACTCGAATATGACTAATTGGTTTTCAGGAATAGTTCATGCTTGTCAGGCTGCACACTGTGGTCGCATCAAGCTGCTAGACAAGCGTGGATGGGGAGAGACTCCCCACCCACAATGATTGCCGATTGCGGTCTAGCGATAGCCTTGCGCGGTCAATTCAATGATCGCGTCAACATTGCCGCCATCGATGACGCCCGGACCAGTCAGGATGTCGCCACCCGGCGCCATCTGGAACTGGCTGTTCAGGTAGAGCCACATGATGGTCTCGAAACCTTGCAGGTAAGGCTGCTGGTCGATCGCCTGGATCAGGTAGCCGTTCTGGATCATTTCATAGATCTCGGCGCTGGTATCGTGCGTGGTGGCGAAGATGTCGCCCGCCATGACGCCGGCTTCCTGAATGTACAGGTTCAACGAGCTCGCCGGGTTGGGACCCAAGCTGAATACCGCGTTGGTATCGGGGTTGGCGCTGAAGTAGTCGGCGAAGGTACCGGCGGAAGCTGTCACATCGTTGTTGATGGTCAGCTGATCCAGCGGTATGCCGGCTTCGTCGAAGACACTGCGGACGCCGGCGCAACGGGCTTCCAGGCCACTGTGTCCAACTTCTTGGATCGGGCAAACGCCTCTGGCGATCTCGACGCCCGCCATGTCAGCCGCGTCAAGCACAGCATTGGCGTTGGAGCGGCCGCCCAAGAATTCGTTAGCGCCGATGTAGAAGAGGGTCGGCAAGGCATCGCGCGTGCCAGCGTTGGGATCGGCGGTGTTGAAGACGATCACCGGGATGCCGGCTTCTGCGGCGCGGTTGACGCCGTCACGGATGACTTCCGGATTGGGAACGGTCGTGCCGATGCCGTCGTTGTTGCGCGCCAAGGCATCATCCCAGTAACCGGCCATATCATCGATATTGTCAACGGGGTCCGACAGCCAGGCGCAGTCCGCATTCAGCAGGCTACAGGCATCTTCCATACCCTTGATAACCACGACCCAGAAGGGATTGCCGATGCCGCCGTGGCTGACCATGCTGAAGGTCAACTGGTCTTGCGCGCCAACGCCACCAACAGCGGCGATCATGACACCCAGCGCCAAAAGCAGCACCGGGATTGTGCGAAGTAGCTTTTTCATTGCGTTTCTCCTCTAGAAACTAGCGATTGTGTAAGACGCTCCAGGCAAGATGCCTGTAGAGACCAAGAATAGCTGCGAGCGCTCCCAACGCAGTGAGCACATTGTATCGCGCTTTTGTCGAATTGCAAATTGTCGTGATTTTTGGGGTCTACCCCTCCCCCCAGCCCGTCCCCGTCAGGACGGAGAGGTTAGCCAAAGCGGGCGAGTCGCCGCCTCGCCCCTACACGGTCGGGGGATTGAGGGCTGGCGGCATGGCAAGGCGAACCAGCGACTCGCCACGACGATCGTTTGCCGGGCCAGCGCTCGCTGTGTCATAATCGCGCTCGCAGCATGCAATGGAGCCACCGATGGCGCAAAGCGAGATTCGCCGCCAGGAAGGAGCAGCTTGTGCAGTCCAACTGGGTGCTGAAAGAAGACGAAGCTATCGAACTGCTGGCGCTGCTCATCACCTCGGCGCGCATCCAAATGGACGAGCCAGCGCATTATGGTCCGCTGCGCCTGCTGACCGCCGCCGAACGCCTGAGCAGCCTGATCGAAGCGCGCAGCTCGCAGAAGTCACGCGGCTTTTTGCAAGACAATATCGAGCGCATCCCGGACATGCACATGCAGATGTCGGATGAGGAAGCCTACACCGAGGGGCTGGATGCCTTGTGTCGGGCGGTGGCGGCCTGTTTGCTGCGGCACAGCGCGCTGGAAGACGAGTCATGAGCGAGGCGCTGCGCAACATCAAAACGCGGCGAGTCGTGCGCGAAATGAGCGAAGAGCCTGTCGAACGCGAGCAGGTCGAAGCCATCCTGGAGGCGGCTCGTTGGGCACCCAGTGGCGGCAACCTGCGTCCCAATCGCTATATCGTCATCGAAGATGCAGGAACACGGCGTCTGCTGCGGCTGGTCGCGCCCGGCATGTTTCAGCGCGCGCCGGTCTTGGTTTTGATTTGCACGAACTGGCAGGTGGTGGAAGCACATGGTCTGACCCCGCGCGACCGGGCACTGCTTATCGATATCGGCACAGCGGCGCAGAATATCATGCTGGCGGCGCATGCGCTGGGCTTGGCGAGCGGTCCCGTGACTTCCTACAGCAAAGAGGCGGTGCGCATCATTCTGAATCTGCCCGCGCATTATTCGCCGGAGATGTTCATCTGCATCGGTCATAAAGCCGAAACTGCGCGTCCGGGCATGCGCGCCTGGCAGAAAATCACCTGGCGCGACCTCACGCACTGGGAGCGGTTTGAGGACATTTGAGATATTTGCAACCGGGCTAGCATGAATGAGGAGCGGTCAGTCAGGTCCAGGCCATCACCGCCGCCAGCCCACGCCTATCCTCCCTCCGACCCGACGGGGGTTGCGCAGTTGCCAGCATTCACGCAGGCTCCAGCCAGCCACCGCCGCGAAGGACAGCGCATAGACCAGCAGATACGGCATTAGCTGCGGCTGCGATTGCCAAGCCAGCCCAGCCGCCCACAGCGCATAACTCATCAGCGCCAGTTCCAGCCACAGGCTTGGCGAAAGCGAAAGCGCATAGGCATCGTCCGCCCAATCTCGCGCGAATTTGGGGGTGCGCTGGAAGTCGCCGCGCCTGCCCAGCAACGCGCCCAGCACAGCCAGGCTGCTGCAAAGCGACATGCCGCTGCCCAGCAACAACAGCGCAGGGAAGGCGCTCAAACCGCGCAGCCAGTCGTCATACAGACGCATCTGGCCCGCTGCATACATCAGCGGCGGCGCCAGCGCCAACAATCCCAGCGGCGCAAGCGGCAATCCGCCCAGCCCATCGGCCAACAGCAAGGGTGGCGTCAGCAGCAGCAGCAGCAGCATCAACAGCGGCGGCAGGTATTGGCACAAATGCTGCACCGCCATGATCTTCTGCGCGGCGCTCAAGTTGGAAGCCAGCAAGGGGCGCACCAGCTTGCGCAAGCATTGCGTATTGCCGCTCGCCCAGCGCGCCTGCTGCTGTTTGTAGGCGGCCAGTTGCGGCGGAATCTCGCCCGGCACCTCGACCTCTGGCAAGAAGAGCGAACGCCAGCCAGCCAGTTGGGCGCGATAGCTCAAGTCGAGGTCTTCGGTGAGCGTGTCGGCCGACCAGCCGCCGGCTTCTTTGATGCAGCGCCGCCGCCAGATGCCGCCCGTGCCGTTAAAAGGCACCAGCCAGCCGCTGCGGTTGCGCGCCGCCTGCTCCACCACAAAGTGCGTGTCGATGCTCAGCTTCTGCGCGCGCGTCAGGCTATTTTCTTCGGCGTTGAGATGTCCCCAGCGGCTCTGCACAATGCCCAGCGCGGGGTCGGCCACCAGGTGTGGCAGGGTGCGCCGCAAGAAGTCAGGCGACGGAATGAAGTCGGCATCGAAAATGGCGATGTAGTCGTCTGTGCTGTGTTGCAGGCCATGTGCCAAAGCGCCCGCTTTGAAACCAACGCGCTCGGCTCGGCGGATGTGCTGGACGCGAAAACCAGCCGCCTCCAGCGTCGCCAGTTTCCGCGCTACCAGCTGGACAGTGCGATCGGTGGAGTCGTCCAGGACCTGGATCAGCAGCTTGTCGCGCGGATAGTCAAGAGCGGCGATGGCATCGATCAAGCGCAGAGCGACATTGGCTTCGTTGTAGAGCGGCAACTGCACGGTGATGCCCGGCAGTTCGGCATCGGTCTGGGGGGGCGGGTCTGCGGGAGGCACGGCGCGAGTCCGCCAGTAGCGCCACAAGAGCAGCGCTTGCCCAGCCGTGTACAAGCCCAGCGCCAACGCGCAAAGCACATAAAGCGAAGTCAGCAGCGAAATCATCGTCGG
>DAOUJB010000280.1:0-7116 GCA_034423155.1 Anaerolineae bacterium
TGCAGAATCGCGGCACGCGCGCGTATCAAGGCTATCTGCGTGATGACGCGGTCACGATCGCCGAGGTGCTGAAAGGCGCGGGCTATCGCACCATGATGAGCGGCAAATGGCACACGGGCGGAGAATATGTCGCGCGCGATGCGCAGAACTGGCAGCCCGGCGAGCCAGGCTATCCCACGCCAACGCAGCGCGGTTTCGATCGCTTCTTCGGCACGCTGGCTGGGGCTGGCAGCTTCTTCCATCCGCATGCCCTGATGCAAGACGGCGAGTTTTTGGACGAGCTGCCAGACGGCTTCTACTACACCGATGCCATCAGCGATCAGGCGGTGAACATGATTGACGAAGCCTGCCAAGACGAACTGCCTTTCTTCTTGCATGTCGCCTATACCGCGCCGCATTGGCCCCTGCATGCCCCGCCAGAGGATATCGCCCGGTACGAAGGCAAGTATCGCGCAGGCTGGGACACGCTGCGGCAACACCGTCATGAAGAACTCAACAGCCTGGGCCTGCTCGATCCCGTTTGGCGCATCTCGCCGCGCGATGACGAAGCGCATGCCTGGACGGACGAGCAAAATAGCGATTGGGAAGACCTGCGCATGGCGACCTATGCAGCCATGATCGACCGCATGGACCAAGGCATCGGCAAGATCTTGGCTAGGCTGGACGCGCTGGACATCGCCGACAACACCATGATCATCTTCTTGTCCGACAATGGCGGCTGCGCGGAATACCTGGCGGAAGACGGCTGGATCAACTCGTATGTGCCCAACCTGCCCGATGGACGACCTGTGCGCATCGGCAACCGACGCGACCTGCGGCCTGGTCCCGCCGATACCTATATGAGTTACGACCTGCCCTGGGCGAACGCCTCCAATTCGCCCTTCCGCCTGTACAAGCACTGGGTGCACGAAGGTGGCATTTCTTCGCCGTGCATCGTGCATTTTCCCGCCCTGATCCAAGCGCCGACCATCATTCACAGCCCGATCCAGTTCATTGATGTGCTGCCGACATTTGCCGAGCTGGCCGGGGCCGCCTATCCAAGCGAATTCAAGGGCGCGGCCATCCAGCCTGTCGAAGGTCAGAGCTTCTTGCCCGCGCTGGACGACCCACATTGGCAACGCGAAAAACCGCTCTATTGGGAACACGAAGGCAACCGCGCCATCCGCATCGGCGAGTGGAAGCTGGTCAGCAAGCACCCGGACGCTTGGGAACTGTACAATATGACCGAAGACCGGACCGAGTTGAATGACCGGAGCGCTGGCGAGTCGCAGCGTGTGAGCGCGATGAGCGACATGTACGAGGCATGGGCGCAGCGCTGCGAAGTGCGAGACTGGCCACTGGCGCGATGATGTGGCGAATGTCGGTTGTTTTGCCCGTTCGCGCCCCTTCCCTTTTAGGCTTTGGTTAAGATTTATGCGACCGCGCGAGCTTGTGTTACTATCAACAGCGTAGACCAATAGGTGTTGCGTGAGGTGAGGCCATGCATTCAGCGCCAATGACTCTGGGAATCGAAGAAGAATATCAGCTGATCGACCCCAAAACGGGGGAACTGGCGGCGGCTGTCCAGCAATTGCTGCACGATGAGGGCTTGCGCCAGATCGGCGAGCAGGTCAAGCCGGAGTTCATGCAATCGCAGATCGAGATCGGCAGCGCCATCTGCCAAAATGTGCAAGAAGTGCGCGAGGAGTTGATCCGCTTGCGCAGCGCCGTGGACAAGGTCGCCGCGCGGCACGGCTATGCCATTGTCGCCGCCAGCACCCATCCTTTTTCGAAGTGGGAAGAGCAACTGGCGAACCAGGGCGAACGCTATGACGACCTCAAGGAATACATGCAAGAGGTGGCGCGGCAGATGCTGATTTTTGGCATGCATGTGCATGTCGGCTTCGGCACGACGCCGACCCAGCTCGATTTGCTGGTCGATATCCAAAATCAACTGCGCTACTTTTTGCCGCATCTGCTGGCCTTGACGACCAGCTCGCCTTTCTGGCACGGGCATCCGACCGGTCTGAAGAGTTATCGCAGCATCATCTTCGAGGATTTGCCGCGCACGGGCATCCCGCCCATCTTCACTTCGTTCAGCGAATACAGCCGCCTCATCGAGACATTCGGACAGGTGGGCACGCTGGGCAAGGGGCGCAGAGATGGCAAAGCCGACTACACAAAAATCTGGTGGGACAGCCGCCCGCACGAAGACTTTGGCACGCTGGAGGTGCGCGTCTGCGATATCTGCACGACGGTCGACGAAGCCGTCACCATCGTCGCGCTGGTGCAAGCCCTGGTCGCCAAGTTGATCCAACTGCGCAACCAGAATCTCAGCTGGCGCATCTATCCCAACGAGCTGATCGCCGAGAACAAATGGCGAGCCGTCCGCTGGGGCTTGGATGGCAGCCTGGTCGACTATGGCAAACGAGAGGCTGTGCCCATGCGCTCGCTCGCGCACGAGTTGCTGGAGCTGATTGATGATGTCGTTGACGACCTGGGTTCGCGCGCCGAAGTCGAATATGTGCATGATATCCTGGCAAATGGCACCAGCTCCGACCGACAGTTGGCGGCTTATCACTCGGCATTGGCAAATGGCGCGACCCGCGACGAAGCGCTGCATGCCGTCGTCGATCACCTGCGCGCCGAGACGATGCGTGGGGTGGCGTAGGCGGAAATGGCCTACGAACTTCAGTATTTCAAGATTCCTGTTCAGTCTGCAGACTATGCAGATTGCTCCTACTTTGTAACCGCGGCGATTGAGAAAATCATTAAAGGAGCGATAGAACTAGGGAAAAACAAAATCATCATCAATACGAACCTCAAACATGGGCTTCCCATGGAAAATATAAACAAGATAGCAGGACCGTTTGTCGAGGCCTGGGCTGTTGAGACATTCCACGCCATCTTGGAGGACAGCTACAATCAATACTCCTTGATCAACGTCGAAGCAGTCAAGCGTCTGCACATGGCTGATTTCATTCTTCAGTTCAAGAAAAAACGCAAGGTTGAGAGCGGAATAACAGCCGAAGTCGATGTAAAGGCAACGGCAGAAGATATAAAATCAAGCGGAAAATCGCCAAACATTACGTCATTCGCTCGGATTCGCACCGCCTATGTTGAAGATCCTGATTACATCTTCGTTATTCTGTCACTAAAGCATCGGGTGTATTCATCGCGCAATAAAGATACGGGGCTTATGGATGGAACTATGGAAGTTGTGGCCTTCAACACCTATGATCTGAAGTACATTAGCTGGAAGGACATTAACTATAACCCTGCCTTGGGAACAGGGCAGATTCAAATTCGCGATATTCACTATGTTGAGCTTGAGGAACGTACGATTTGGGAGTTCTGTCAACTACTTGATCGCAAATATCTGCATTCTTCTCGCAGGTCATTTGAAGAATGGCGTGAACTCGCAACTAAGAACGGATGGATAAAGACTGATGACTGAACAAAGGTTAATTTTGGGTGATGCGCTCGCCGAGCTTCCCAAGTTGGAATCAGAAGCTTTTGACCTCGTTATCGCCGACCCACCATACAATCTTGGCAAAGATTACGGAAATAATCGTGACACAAGGGGGTTTGAAGAATATCTGAACTTCAGTCAACGCTGGCTCAAAGAGGCGCACCGACTGCTAAAACCCAGAGGCACAATCTATGTCTTCATGGGTTTCCGGTTCATCGCGTATCTTTATAGTATCTTGGAGCGTGATCTGGGAATGCACTTTAATAATTGGATAGTCTGGCACTACACACAAGGGATCGGCAAAACGAAAGGATTTTCTCCCCGGCATGACGATATTTTAATGTTCACCAAGACAAAAGATTTTGTATTCAATCTCGACGCTGTTCGTATACCGCAGAAATACTATCGAGAGCGAAACAATATGCGCGGAGCCAATCCCGGCGATGTCTGGAAATTCTCGCATGTACACTATTGTCACACAAATCGGCAGAATCATCCGACCCAGAAGCCAGAAGGCTTGATAGAGCGACTGATTCTGGCTTCAAGCAATGAACGCGACACTGTGCTCGATCCTTTCGTGGGCAGCGGAACAACGCTTCGTGTCTGCCAACAGCTTGATCGCATTGGGACAGGGATTGAGTTGAACCCTGATTATGTAGAAAAGTCTGCGCAGCGCCTAAACGGCGATTTTGTCACTTTTGATAGTATGGACCCTAGAATGAAGCGCATCCCGCAAGACCTGCACAATGAGGAAGTTAGACAAACTTACCTTGAGGATCACAAACGCTGGTTTTTGAAAAATCATCAAGCCGCCGAGACAGACTTTGATCAGGAGGTTGCGAGGCTTTATCCTGATAAGTCTCGCGCACGGGAACAAATCGAATTGTTATAGTAAAGCCGCTGTAGAATCAACCCGTTTCACCAGATCTCGCCTTGTTGCTGGCATAGCGCATGCTCAACTCTGGCTCGGCCATTTGCAAGCGCCGCGGCGGCAGACCACGCACGACCGCTTCCAAGTCATCGACCACCATCTCGCCCAACTCGGTCATCGCTTCGTCAACAGAACCGGCTCGATGCGCCGACAGCAGCGCGCCTTCTGCCCGGCGGATGGCATGGTCGGCCCCCAGCGGCTCGATCGGGAAGACATCGGTAGCGACCTTGAAGCGGCCCGCCAGCGCCATCTCGGTCAGCGCGTCAAAATCGACCACATGGGCGCGGCTGGCCAGCACAAAGACGGCGTTGCGCGGGATCAGCTCGAGCAGCTCGCGCGAGATCATCGCCTGGTTTTCCACCGAAGGCACAGCCATGACGAAGATGAAGCGCGAACTCGCCAGCAAATCGGCCAGCGGCATTGGCGTCACGCCTTGTCGGCGCAGGTAGCCATCGCTCAGCCAGGGGTCATAAGCCGAAATCGTTACATTGAAAGGCTGCAGGAGCGGCTGCAGGGCGCGCGCCAGACTGCCATAACCGATGATGCCCACCGGCTTGTCGTAGAGCATGAAAGTGTCGGTATTGCCATGCCACAAATATTTTTCTTCGCCGCGCCGCATCAAACGATCGCCCAGGGCGATTTCGCGGGCAGAAGCGATCGCCAAGCCCAGCGAGAACTCGGCGACTTGTCGCGCGAAGGCCGGCGCCGCGCTCAAGACACGAATGCGCCTTTGGTAGCAGTCAGCGTAATCGAGCGTGCGCGGGAAGCCGCCAGCAACATCCATGATCGCTCGCAACTTTGGAGCCTGCGCCAGCACATCGCCATAACGCCAGCCCGAGCAGATCACCGTTTCGGCAGTGGGCAAGGCGCGCAGAAAGTCGGCTTGCGGCATGGGCTCGTCTTGTCCCCAGACGACATCGACCAGGTCGTGCAGGCGCTGCTTGTCGGCCCGCGAAAATATCTCGTCCATGCGCCGAAAATGCGGATCGACTATCACCTTGTTTTTCATCTCTGCCTCGCCGCCGCCTGCTTGGCTGTCTATTTGTGCCGCCGGTCGTACCACACGGGCAGCTCGCCCAGCGTCCGCGCGATGTGCAGCCCCGCCATTTGCAACGCCGTGCTGGCCAGGCTCGCGTCCAAAGCGCTGACGCCCTCTTCATGAGTTTGCTCCGGCGCGCCCGGCAACAGGGAGTATCTCCGCTTGGCTTGATCGAGCAGCAATGTGACATAGCTGCCGTCCAGCAGGTGCAAGTTGATCTCGCCATGTTGAAAGGTGCTATGTGCGCTGCCAGTGAATGGCAGGCGTCTGCGTCCAGCCGGCTTGACGACCTCGCTCACATACACCGATTGCACGCTGCCAGCGCTGATCTGCCAACGCAGCGAGTCGCCGCGCAAGCCGCGGATCGTCTTGTTGTAGGGATGGAAAGCGATGGAATTGGGCTTGCGCAAACCGGTCCACAATTGGCGCAAGATCTGCAGCAGCAGCAGCCCCGCCACCAGCAGCGCCAGATAGGGCAGCCAATCGGGATTGGGGATGAGCGTGCCGGCATTGGGCAGCCCCAGTTCGCTGTCCAGTGTCGCCAGCGCGACCCAAGTGTAGATGACCATCCACAGCGCATGCCAGGCGATCTGACGCCGCCGCGCCGATTGCCAGCGTGCCCCGCGCCGCAGCTGCAGTTCGCCACCCGCCTCTGTGCCTACCAGCGACCACATGCCGAGGTCCAGCGGCAGTTCAGCCAGCGGAACCGGTTGCGGCGCAGCTTGTTGCTCTTTGATTTCGTCTCTGGTGACGAAAGGGATGCCCAGCGTCGCTGCCAAAGCTTCGCCCAGCTGGCGGGCTTCGGTTTCATGCGCATCAGGGTCGTCTGCAGTGAAGCGCAGGATCTCGAACCAGCGGCTGTTGCGCGCCAGCGAGATTTCTTCGGACAGCGTGATGCCCAACTGCCACGATGTCGATTGCTGCGACCAACCCAGCAGCACCTGCCCCAGATCGACCAGCAGCAGCTCGCCGGTTTCGGGCAGGTCGCGGCTGACTGCGAAAGCGCCGCTATAGCGAAGGGGGAGGCCGTGTTTGGCTTCGAGCAGCAGCTTGGGTTCGGCGTGATCATCCAGCTGGATCAGCCGCCAAGCCTCGCTGCTATAGTCGACAAGCGTATTGGGCAAGACAGCGATTCTGGGCATAGACAACTCAGGCTGGCCGGGCGCAGGCTGCATTATGCCAGATACCGCGCCGATCCAGTAGGGTCGCGCGCATCTCAATACCCCCCTCGGTGCCTACTACGGGTCAGGGGGAAGCGTTGGCGGGCGACCCAGTGGTTCGCCCCTACATGCCACCTGGTGCGCGTTTGGCGGGCGACCCAGTGGCTCGCCCCTACAAGGCTTTTTGCCGTCGCGCGCGCATGACGACCAGCAGGCAGAAGCTCGCGCCCATGCCCAGCAATCCCAAGCCGCCCAGGGCCAGCGCATCGTCCGGGGCGACCTGGCTGATGACCAGGGCCAGCGCGCCATAGACCAGCGAGGCGAGATACAGAAGCGCCAGGGTCTGCCGCTGCGACATGCCCAGGTTGAGGAAACGGTGCGATATATGATCTTTGCTGGCCAGCATCAGCGGACGGCGTTCAAGCAGGCGCGTCAACACAGCCAGGTTGATATCCAGGATGGGCAGCGCCAGCACAAACACCGGCACCATCCAGGTTACATTCAGTGGCTGCGCGGCGAACTTGAGCTTGATCGC
>DAOUJB010000281.1:0-7807 GCA_034423155.1 Anaerolineae bacterium
GGGGTGGGGTGCGTCTTCAACGATGCCCAGGTGGGCTGATAGCGTTGGGTCATTTGCAGGGTCTCCAGCAGGTTTCGCCCGCAAATAGTAGCGCGGCGGCAGGCTGCGCGCAACTACAGCATTCCCCACGCCGATTTGCCCCTGCACCCCGCACATGCTACAGTCCGCGCCTGGAATCGTAGCGATGCAGGAGCGCAAATGAAACAAGTCCTCGTGAAGGGCGTTCGTCAAGCGGGCGTCGAATCTGTCCCCACTCCCGTCCCACGCGACAATTGGGCGCTGATCAAAGTGCTGGCCGCGCCCATGTGCACCGAGTTCAAAGCCTTTGAAGCGGGCAGCAGCCAGGCTGTGTATGGGCATGAAGCGGCCGGCGAAGTCGTTGAGGTGGCGCAACCGGGTCGTGTAAAGGTCGGCGATCGCGTCGTCGTCATGCCCACGAACGGCTGCGGCGCATGCGACCTTTGCCTGGACGGCGATTATATTCATTGCCAGAGCGGCATCGACTTCGCGGCGCTGCATGGCAGTCTGGCCGGCGCGGGCACGATGGCGCAATACCTGCTCAAGCAAGACTGGATGCTGCTGCCGATTCCGGATGGCATAAGTTATGAGCATGCTTCAATGGCTTGCTGTGGCTTGGGTCCCAGCTATGGCGCGATGCAAGCGATGCAGGTCGACCGCCATGACACGCTGCTGATCACGGGCTTGGGACCAGTCGGGCTGGGCGGCGTCATCAACGCGGTCTATCGAGGCGCAAGAGTTATCGCCGTCGACTCGGTCGCTTATCGCGCGCAACTGGCACTGGATTTGGGCGCGGAAGCCGTCATCGATCCGCGCGACCCCGAAGCGCTTGCGCAAGTGCGGGCGCTCACGCATAACGGGCGCGGCGTAGACAAAGCCATCGACTGCTCGGGCGTGGTGGCGGCGCACCGCTTGTGCATCGATGCGGCGCGGCGCAAGGGCACGGTCGCATTTGTGGGCGAATGTGGCGACGATACCCCCCTGCGCATCAGCGATGATATGATCCGCAAGGGACTGCGCTTGGTCGGCAGTTGGCACTACAACCTGGCCGATGCCCCCCGGCTCATGCGCACGATCGGCGCGGTGGGCGCGCAGTTGGACAAGCTGATCACGCACCGCTTCGGCATCAACGATATTCAAAAGGCCTGGGAAACGCAGTTGTCCGGGCATTGTGGCAAAGTCATCTTGCGACCCTGGGAGGAAGACGATGTTTAAGTCAGTGATAATCGGCGTGAGCGGCGGGCGGGCGCATGGACATGCCGATGCCTTCGCGCATATGCAACGCGGACGGCTGGTGGCGGTCAGCGCACGCCAGCGCGACAAACTGGACGAATTCGCCGATAAATTCGATGTCAACGCGCGTTATACCGACTACCGCGAGATGTTCGCCAAAGAAAAGCCCGACCTCGTGCAGGTCAGCACGCCGCCAGACGCCCGGCTGGAGATCATGCAGGCGGCCTACGAGGCGGGCGTGCCTGGCCTGATCGTAGAAAAACCGCTGGCGATTGAAGGCGAAGATTATCGCGCCATTTGCGAATGGGCGGCCAGCAAACCCAAAATCAAAATCGCCATCAATCATCAGCTGCAATTTCATCCGCGGCGGCTGGTCTTACAGAAGCTGGTCAACGAAGGCGCGATCGGCAAATTGCGCTTCATAGACGCCAGCAGCGGCATGAACCTGGCGTATCAAGGCACGCATTCGCTGCAAGCCATCGGCGCGTTCACGCCCGGTCTCGTGCCCAAGACGGTTTTTGGCGCGGCGGCCGGCGCAAATGGCATCCAGCCCAACATCCGCGAGCATTACGCGCCCGACCAAAGCCTGGCCGCGCTGAACTACAGCGATGGACTGCCCGCCAGCCTGCGTTGCGGTGAAAATGCCCCGCGCGTGCCTGGCGGCGATGCCATCTACCAGCACAAACGCATCGCCGTCTATGGCGAACGAGGCTTTGTGCATTGGACGATGTGGGGCTGGGAGACTTTCATTGACGGCGTCTATGACAGCGGCGAGCACCTCTACCCCGACCAGGATGTGCTGGGACAAGCCGCTATGTGCGATGCCATGTTCGACTGGCTGGACGATGACAGCAAAGTGCATCCGCTCAACCTGGACGCCGCCATCCGCGACTTCGAGGTGATTTTGGCCCTGTACACGAGCGCGCTGACCCACCAGGTCATTGAGCTGCCATTCGACCCGCCCGATGGCTTGATTGGAAAGTTGCGAGATGCCTTGGGATGATCACTTTGCTCCCGAATGCACAGTACTTGTAGGGGCTAGGCGGCGACTCGCCCATTATTATGGGTTGGGATTTACAAAGGGCGATACTTGTGTCGCCCACTTAACCACGAAGACAACACAGCAGGGATAATCCATGGGCAAATTACACGGCAAGACCATCATCATCACTGGCGCGAGCAGCGGCTTTGGCGAGGCGACCGCCCTGGCCTGCGCGGCAGCTGGCGCAAATGTCAGCCTGGTGGCGCGGCGCAAAGCCGAACTGGAGCGCGTTGCCCGGCTGGCGCGCGAAGCTGGCGGACGAGCGTTGGTCTGCCCCGCCGATGTCAGCGATGACGAGCAAATCCAGGCCGCTGTCGAAGGGACGCGCGCGGCATTTGGCGCGATTGATGTGCTTTTCAACAATGCCGGCACGAACATGAGCGCGCGCAGCATCGCCGATACCACGCCCGAAGACTGGCGCTGGCTGATGGAAGTCAACCTGACCAGCGCCTTCGTCTTCACGCGAGCCGTGCTGGACGAGATGAAAGCGCGCGGCGACGGGCTGATCATCAACCTGGCATCGCAAGCCGGCGTCCGTCCCAGCCTGCTCGCGGGCGTGTCGTACAGCGCCTCCAAGATCGGCATGGATGCCCTGACGCGCGTAACCAACGAAGAGGGCAACCCGCATGGCGTCCGCGCCTGCCTGTTCAATCCCGGCCTGGCCAACACGCCTATCATCGAAAATCGCGGCACGCCCTTCAGCGCTGAACAGCGCGCCAACATGATCCAATCCGAAGATATCGCCGCCACTGTCGTCTTTCTGTGCTGCCTGCCGCCTCGCGTCACAATCGATGTCATCTCCATGCTGCCAACCCGAAAGTGAGGCGCGAAATGAACCAACTGGCGCTCTTCGTCAAACCCTGGAAATCCCTGCCTTTGCCCCAGCTGGCGCGGCATGTGCGGTCGCTGGGCTTCGATGCGGTCGAACTGCCTGTGCGCCCCGGCTTCCCGGTCGAGCCAGACCATATCGAGCGCGACCTGCCGGCCGGGGTGCGCCTGCTGGCCGATGAAGGCCTGCGCGTGCTCAATATCACGGCGGCTTGCGCGCTGGATGACGAGCGTCTGTATGCCGCTTGCGCAGAGGCCGGGGTGGGCATGAACCGCGTCATGTTCCATCTGGAAGGCAGAGATTATCCCAGCGCAGAAGCCGCAGCCCGCCGTCAACTCGAGGCTGCCCTGCCCTTGTGCCAGCGGTACGGCGTACAGATCGGCGTGCAGAATCACAGCCGCGCCTTCGTGCCGGTGCATGCCATGGGCGCGCTGAGCCTGCTGCGCGACCTCGACCCGCGATACGCCGCGCTGGTGTGGGACCCCGCTCATCAAGCGCTGGAAGGCATGGACAGCGATGCCGCGCTGGATGTGATCGCTGCGCATCTGTGCATGGTCAACCTGAAAAATGCCTATTGGCGGCGCAGCAGCGGTCCCGAAGCAGCCGAAGCCAGCTGGCGAATCTGGTGGACATCCGGCGCGCAAGGCCGAGCCTCGTGGCGGCGTGTCATCGCCAAACTGCGCAAGCTCGATTATCGCGGTCCCATCTGCTTCTCAGCTGAATACAGCGACGAAGAGCGTGTCGATGAGCTGATTCGGCAAGATCTCGCCTATGCGCGCGGGCTAATCGCTGAAGTGAAATCACTAAAGTAATGAAGAAAAATGAGCCACCGAGTTCACCGAGTTAAATGAGTATACCGAGTAATTAAATCCTCTGTGCTCTCTGTGCCCGCTGTGCAGTTAAGAAAGTAATACAACAACATGAAGGAACGTCGTAGGGGCGACTCTTGAGTCGCCCACATGTTAGACGGCGATATTGTGGGCGAGACAAGTCTCGCCACTACAGATTTCGAAACAGAATAGCATAGCCGTTTGTCGCATGACTTACTTGCTGCGACTTCTGTGTTTCTGTGTCGAAAAAGCGCAATACTTTGTTGGTTTCCTTGAGTATCCTGCTGCTTCCACTGTAACTGGACAAGCCCAAATAGCTGATTTGTCGCGCCGTGTCGAATGGCGTGTTTGGCATTCTGTGGGATACTGCGTAGTTGTGCGTATCACTGTTGAAAGGTCTGCAAATGATGCTGAACATGTCTGCTTCTTTGCGACATCGCCTGCCTTTCGCGCTGCTGCTGGCTGGGCTGCTCATGCCATTTGTGTCGCAAGGGACCGTGCGAGCTCAGGCCATCCAAGTTGACGCGTATTGCAGCTTTTCCGATGCCATCCGCGCGGCAAATTCTGACTCCTCCAAAGGCGGCTGCCCAGCTGGCGATGGACCCGACACGATCACCCTCGCTGCCGATATCCGGCTGACCGGTCCGCTGCCAGAGATCAACTCGGAAGTCATCATCAACGGCGGCGGCCATACCATTGATGGCGGCACCAATTACCGCATCTTTGATATCAATAACGGCAGTGCGACCATCAATAATCTGAACATGAGGCAGGGTAATGCCGGCAGCGGCAATGGCGGGGCGCTGCGCGCGCGCAACAGTGACTTGACTCTCAACCAGATCAGCATCAGCGGCAGCAAGAGCGGCGACAGCGGCGGCGGCTTGTACTTCAGCGGGCCGACCAAGACACTCGCCATCAGCGACAGCAGCTTCTCTGGCAACCAGACCAGCGGTAGCAAGAGCGGTCGTGGCGGAGGGCTATATGTGCTGGCCAGCAGCGCCAGCATCAGCGGCTCGGGCTTCGACAACAACACGGCTATCACGACTGGCGGCGCGATACACAACGACGGAGTCTTGAACATCGACAACAGCAGCATCGGCGGCAACACGGCGACCGACCATGGTGGCGGCTTGTACACCAGCAGCGAGGCGACCAGCACCATCACCCAGGCCACCTTCGCCTACAACCGTGTCCTGGGCGCTGGCAAGACTGGCGAAAGCCTCTACAACGCTGGCTCGGTGGTGCTTTACAACAGCCTCATCGCAGGCGAGCCGGGCGATGCTGCCAGTTTGTGCGCTGGCGAAGGCCATCTGCACCAGGCCGCCAATCTCATCCAAGACGCCAGTTGTTCCGCGCCATTGAGCGGCGATCCCTTGCTTGGCGCCCCGACTGGCTCGCCAATACATTATCCGCTGATGGCGAATAGCCCGGCTGCCGATGCCGCAAGCTCGGTCTTTTGCTTGAGCAGCGACCAGCTTGGCAACCGGCGTCCGGCGGGCAGCTGCGATATCGGCGCGATCGAGTCGCACAGTCCCATCTTCATCCAGGTAGGCGAGCGCTGCAGCTTGACCGATGCCATCAGAACAGCCGCGCACACCAGCGCAGTAGCAGACTGCATCGCCGTCAGCAGCCGAGATGTAGATATTGATACCATCGTCTTCATCGCGGATGTGACGCATATCGGTGCGCCGCTGGAAATCCGCCTGCCCATGATCATAGACGGGCGGGGTTTCACGCTGTCTGGCGATGGCACGCAGCGCTTGTTGGATATCGCCGATGCCAGCGTATCCATAAAAAACCTGACTATCAGCAAGGGCGATGCTGGCGATGCGCATGGTGGCGCCATCCGCGCGCGCAATGCCGATCTGTCGCTGGACACGGTGCGCATTAGCGACAGCATCAGCGGCAACAACGGTGGCGGGCTCTACTTCGATGGCGGCACGCGGCAGTTGTCGATCATCAATAGCAGCTTCGACAACAACGCCACCGACAACAGCGACCGAGGCGGCAAGGGCGGCGCGCTGTTTGTGCACGCTCAACAGGCGACCATCCAGAGCAGCAGTTTCACCGACAACAACGCTGTGACCAGCGGTGGCGCGATTCACAACGATGGCGATCTCACGCTAGAAAACAGCACCATCAGCGGCAATTCTGCAACCACGCAGGGCGGCGGCCTGTTCACCAACAGCGGCGCGACCAGCACGCTGCGGCATGTGACGCTTGCGCACAACCAGGCGAACGATGGTCTGGGCATATATCGTGGCGGCACGACCAATCTGTATAACTCGATTGTGGCTGGCGAGGTGGCTGGCGCGCAGAGCCTGTGCGCGGGCATCGGCAGCCTGACCCTTGCCAGCAGCCTCATCCAGGACAACAGCTGTTCACCCGCTCTCGGTGGACCGGCCGGGCTGGGCGAATTGCTTGGCTCGCCGGCTGTTCATAGGCTCAGTGGCAGCAGCCCGGCTATCGACGCCGCCTCCAGCGCGCATTGCCTAGAAAGCGACCAGACAGGCACAGCTCGTCCGCAGCACCTGGCTTGCGATATCGGCGCGTACGAAGTGCCAGCCAACGCGATCGTGCCCACGCCGACCATTGCGCCGCTGCCATCCCAGACACCTTCCCCGACCGCTGCGCCTGTTCATTTCCAAATTGATGCCAACTGCACGCTGCACGACGCGATCCGCGCAGCCAACAGCAATTCGGCACAGGGTGGCTGTCCGGCCGGCGGTGGCGGCTATGACAATATACGGCTCAGCGAACACATCACGCTGCAAGACGATCTGGACGCGATCAGCTCCGCCATTCGCATTGACGGCGCGGGCTTCCGCATCAGCGGCAATGACGAATGGCAAATCTTCTCCGTCAGCAGCGGCGGCGACCTGAACTTGAGCGATATCTCGCTGGTCAATGGCTCGGCTTTGTCTGGCGGCGCGGTGAACAATGCTGGCACCGTGACCATCAGCCGCGCCTATATTGCCGAAAACAGCAGCGGCGGCAAGGGTGGCGCGATCCACTCAACAGGTCGGCTCATCATCAGCAACAGCACATTCGCGGACAACAATAGCGTGGGAGACGGCGCTGCCATCCATATTGAAGAAGGAACAGCCTGGCTCACGCATATCACCTTGAACAACAACCACAGCGATACAGTGGGGGCGCTCTCGCTGGCAGCGGGCATCGTCAAGCTGCGCAATAGCCTGCTGGCGGGCAGCGCTGATGGCAGCCTGTGCGCGGGCACACTGAGCGAGAATCTGGGCAATTTCATTCAGGACGGGAGTTGTGCGCCAGCGCATTCTGGCGATCCCTCGCTGGGTGGGCTAATCACTCCCCCCGTGGGCAGCGCCTACTTTCCCCTGCTAGATGGCAGCCCGGCCCGTGACAGCGGCGATAACTACTTCTGCTCGCAATATCCGCGCGATCAACTGAATGCGCCGCGGCGGGCTCGCGATTGTCACAGCGGCGCAGTCGATAGCTAGCGGGTAGCCAACCCCTCCCAGTCAGGACGGAGAGGGTAGTCAAAGCGGGCGAGTCGCCGCCTCGCCCCTACGCGCGGCTGTCGGGGGAACCGAAGGGTTCGCGCCTGCCCGTAAGCGCCGAGACGGCAAAAGAAAACAGGCAGACCCCGTATTGAGACCTGCCTGTCTTGGTATTGCGATTTTTGCGAGGCGTTAAGTCGCTCTAGCCGCCCAAGAGCATGTTGGTTTGCTCGTGCGCAGCCTCAGCTACGACAGATGCGTCGCGTTCCTCGCCCGTCCACAGCAAGTCGAAGTTGCTGACGAAAACCGAGGTTTCCCATTCCAGGTACTTCGAATGGTAGGTCGGGTGGACGCCGTCCTGCGCGCCCATCACCGAGAA
>DAOUJB010000282.1:0-2031 GCA_034423155.1 Anaerolineae bacterium
GACAGGATCTGGCGTTTGATGGTCATGCCTTGCCCGGCTTGTTTGAGGGCATCGGCGCCACGCCGAAAATCGGCATATTCGTTAATCAAGTTGGCGGCGCTCTGCAGCAGCAGTGTGCCCAGCAAAGCCAGCAGAAATGGCAGAGCGGCAAAGACGCCATCCCCATAAGCCGCGATGCCCGCCAAGCCCATGGGGACATAAGTCGCCGTGAAGACGCGCGGACGCACCGCCTGCAACCACGCTTGCCCTGTTGTCATGCGCGCATTGTACACCATGCGCTCGGCATTTGACCGCAGGTGCTAGAATAACGCGCATGAAAGTTTTGCTGCTTTCGATCTCCGACCGCATTGGTGGCGCGGCCATCGGCGCTTATCGCTTGCATCGTTCCCTGCGCAGCGCCGGCATCGACAGCCACATGCTCGTCCTCTACAAGTCCACATCCGACCCGACTGTGCATAGGCTGGCCGCACAACTCGGCTTTGTTGCCCGGGCGAGGCGGCGGCTGGCGGAAAGACGGCATAAACGCCGACTGCGCGACAATCCTCGCTTGCCCGAAAGCGACCACTGGAGCCTCAATCAATTTGACTACCCTGTCGCGGCTGTCATCAATCGTTTCGCCGCCGATATCGTGCACCTGCACTGGGTTGGCGACAACTTCCTGCCCATCGGCCAGCTGCCACAGATCAACGCGCCGCTGGTCTGCAGCTTGCGCGACAACTGGTTTTTCACCGGCGGCTGCCATTATCCGGGCGGCTGCACGCGTTTCCGCCAGGGCTGTGGCGAATGCCCGCAGTTGCTGTCTGGCGGCGCAAACGACCTCAGCGCAAGCATTTTTCGCCACAAACAGCGCGCCTATGCCAATGCCAACATGACTATCGTGGCGCTGGGCGACTGGATCGCGGGCCGCGCGAGAGAAAGCGCCTTGCTGGGGACTGCGCGCATTGAAGTCATCGGCAACGCCATTGACGGGAGCATTTTCAAGCCGCTCGACCGCGCGCAAGCACGCCACGCCTTTAACCTGCCGCAAGACAAACGGCTGCTGCTACTTGGCGCGTTGGGCGGGACCAGCGACAAACGCAAAGGATTCGCCCATTTGCAGGCGGCGCTGGCGGGCATGGATGGGCAGGCGGGCATCGAGCTGGTGGTCTTCGGCGCAGACCAGCCAGAAGCGCTGGAGCTGGGGCTGCCCCTGCACCAGGTCGGGCGGCTGGCGGACGAGCTAAGCATGAGCCTGCTCTACAGCGCCTGCGATGTGTTTGTGCTGCCATCGCTGCAAGACACCTCTCCCAAAACAGTCATGGAGGCGCTGGCTTGCGGCACGCCCTGCGTGGCTTTTGCTGGCTCGGGCGCGGCCGATATGATTCGGCAGCGGGGCAATGGCTACCTGGCGCGCCTGCCCGACAGCGACGACCTGCGAGCGGGTATGATGTGGACGCTGGCGCAAAGCTGGGATCGAGCGGCGCTGCATGACGAAATCATCGCCCGCTATGGCGTAGCGCAGATCGCCCGGCAGCACATTCGGCTCTATGAATCGCTGATATGAGCGCCCTGCCCCGCATCAGCTTCGGCATGATCGTGCTGAATGGCGAGCCTTTTCTGCGCTACAACCTGCGCGCCCTCTACCCGTTCGCCTATGAGATCATCGTGGTGGAAGGCGCAGTGCCAGCAGCCCGCCATATCGCCAGCGCCGATGGACACTCACGCGATAGCACCCTGCAGACTCTGCGCGACTTCAAAGCCAGCGAAGACCCGCAAGGCAAACTGCGCATTATCACCCGCGACAGCTTTTGGAGCGAAAAAGACGAAATGTCGCAATCCTATGCGGCGCACGCAACTGGCGATTACCTGTGGCAGGTCGATGTCGATGAGTTCTATCAGCCAGACGATATGCGGGCTGTCTGCGCCCTGTTGAGGGACGATCCGGGCATCAGCGCGGTATCTTTCAACACGCTCACATTTTGGGGCGCTCCGCAGTATCGCGTGGACAGCTGGCACAAACGCCGCGGCGCCAGCGAATATCACCGCTTGTTC
>DAOUJB010000283.1:0-5463 GCA_034423155.1 Anaerolineae bacterium
GGATCAAACTCTCCGTCTTCTATCAGGGGTTTGATTCGCTCTGTCTTAACCTGCTATTCTGCTGTTAATCCGCACTCCACCCCTACAACTACTAGGGACAAAAAAGCAGGAGCTGCAATCACCCCCACCAGCATGCGCTTAGACTAGCAACTCAATAGCACGCTTGTCAAGGGCGATTTTTTGGATCCGCTGGCAGCGCACACAGTACCAGCCAGGGCAAAGCAAGCCTCATTCGACGCGCGCCAGGCGGAACAGCTCTTTCTCCAGGACCAGTTCGATCGACAGGCTGTCGACAGACATGAGCTCTTGTACAATGTCAGCGTAATCTGCTGTGTAGAGCAGGTAATCGATGTCATACCGGCGCAAAATGACGAGCCTGTCTTGCAACGGCGCAGCGTCCTCCCAAAAACGGAAGTGATCTTCCGTGCGTTGCTGCGCTTCTGCCACAGGCATATTCGAATACAAGACCATCCGCTGAACATGGTAACGCGACAGGGCAATCGCCTGGTAGCTGGAAGATAGCACCTGGTTACGCCGGTCTGGGCTGCTGAGGAAGCGCGCGCGTCCCGCATGTTGTGCATCCAGGAATTCACCCAGCTCGATCCAGTCTTGCCGGCTTTCGATCACCGCAGCGACATCCTGCGAGAAATCGCCTCCGCCCAGTTCGGCGAGAAAATGCGCCGAAGACAGCAGCGTTAGCGCGGCAGTCCCAGCCAGCCCTGCCTTGCGCACATGCTCATTCGCCAAAGGAACACGGCTGCGCAAACGGCCCCAAAGCGCCGCCAGCACAAAGTACAGCATGAATCCATAGGGAATGATCCACATCACGCGCATCATGTGCGCCACCGAAACCAGCCGGCCATAGAGCCAAGCAGTCAAAGGCAGCAAGCCTACGCAAGCTGTCAGCGTCAAAGCCACCAGCAGCCAACTGCGCTTGTCGCCGCGCCGAAGCGCCGCCGTCAGCACAACCAACGCCAACAAGCCATAACTCAGCGGACCGGCCGCCGATGGGTTGATGGCATACAGCGATTCACCCGTGAGCGGATTGCGCAGGTTGATCGCCAGCACATCGCGATTGGTGCGAATTGGTTCCGACCCGAAGTTCCAGGCGCTTTCCGCGCTGCCGATTTGCAGGCGCAGGACGATGCCCGGCGAAATCACCAGCAGCGCCATCAGCAGAATCGCCAGGGCGCTGGATCTACGCTGACGACTTGCCGTGAACAGGCGGGGCGCAAAGGCAATCACGATAGCTATCAGCACGAATCCGGCCATCATCACATGTGCAAACAGCAAAGCCAAATAGCCGAGGAAGAAAGCGGCGCCGGTTTGGCGAGAAGGCGCAGTATAAGCTCGGTGAGCCGCCGAGAGCGCCAACGGTGCCACAACGAATCCAGCCAGCAATTTGTCTTCCACCAACCGCCAAACAAATTGCGCGCCCGGCTGACGAATGCCGCCCAGCAGCAGCGCGAAACAGCACAAATGCAGCAGCACGATCAGCCAGGCTGTCCGCGGCGACGCGCCCAAATCCCGAGCAAAAGTGTGAACAGCGCAGACAGCGACCAACATCAGCAGGCTGTTGATTATGAAGTCGGCGCGCAGAAGATGCTGCCCACTGATCTGTGACATCAGCGCTTTTGCCAATTCCCAATAGGTCAAGTAGTGGCGGCTATGAATGCGTCCACCGGAATCATAAAACCGCTCCTGCCAGTCGAGGGGCGCGCCGTCCTGATAGGCAAGAGTCAGCGCGTTTAGTGCATGTTGATCGTTGCGTAGTGGTTGAAGATGCATGCCGCTGTAAGCGAAGAGCGAAAGCGTAATCAAGATAATCAGGATGAGAAAGAGCGTCTCCCGCTCAGGTCGGCTGCCGATGATGCGCTGCCGGCGCGCCTTGAATACGAAGGCCAGCAGCGACGCCAGCGTCAAGCAAAACCAGATCAGCAAAATGCCAGCGAATGTCCAGTGCAGGCTGCGCGCCACGATTCCGATGATGCTGATTAACAGCAGCGATATCGCGAATCCATAACTGACGAAACGCGGCAGGCACAGAGGCAGCCAGCCTTGCGCCGCTGTGATCAGCAAGCCGCCGGGCAGAATGAACAGCGAGAAGGCCAAGGCGACTGACAACCAAAGCTGCAAATGACTATCAAAGCCCAGCAGGTCCAAACACAACAGCAGCGCCAGCCCGGCCGCTAGAGAAAAGCCATACTTCCAAATGGGAGATTTCCCCGGCCGACTCTGCATCTGTGCATCCATTCCATCTAACCGCATAGCATCTGCGCCGAAATACGCTAAATGTCCCGCGAGCCCTTGCTCTTGTTCACCGTGTGGGTCGCGTTGTAGGCGAGCGCCGCGCGCAGCAGAGCCTTCAGCGCCGTTTCATCAATATCTTCGCCTTCAAAGAAATCAATCGCTCGCGACTGCTTCGCATTCAAGCTGGCGTTGAATAATTGCTGCGGGTCGCTGAGCTGCGCGCCGTGATGCAAGGTCAGCTTCACCTTGGCTTTGAAGATATTGCCATGACCGAGAATCCCATCGTGCGACCAGAAGGGCGAGCCCATGTACTTCCAGTCTTCGATTACAGCCGGAGCGACTTCGTGCATGATCTTGCGGATCTGCGCCATGGTCTCGCCGCGCCAGTCGTCGTGCTCGGCGATGAAATTGTCAATGCGCGTGATCGCTTCTTCACGGCTTAGCGGTTTGGATTTGCTCATGAGTCAAGTCGCTCCATTCTTGCTGCAGCGGGCACATACACTAACAACTGACGACTACCTGCACAAAAAGGCGATCGCGAGAAACTGCAAGCCGGAAATCGCACGCGCCGGTCTAGTTGGCGGCAGAATCTGGCTTGCCGATCCGCGCCAGGGCAAACATCTCCCAGTCCGCCACCGTCTCCAACTGCAACTCATCGGCTGCAAACAGCGGCTGCAAAGCCCCGGCGTCATCTGGCGCATACAGCAGATAGTCGACTGCGTATCGGTCGAGGATAGCCAGCTTTTCGTCCAGCGGCGCCTCCTCCGTCCAGAAGCGGAAATGGTCGTTTGTGCGTCGCTGCGCTTCTGCCAGCGACATATTGGAATATTCCATCATCCGTCCCACGCGGTAATGCGACAGCGTCATCACTTGCGGGCTGGACGAAAGAAGATCCTGGCGTAGTTCCAGGTTGCCGAGAATGACAACCCGCTCGTCATGATGCGCCTCGACAAAGTCGCCCAAGGCGATCAAATCCTGCCGACTATCGATTACCGCGCCGATATCGCGCGAGAAATCCACCCCGCGCTGAGCAGTCAAAAAATAAGCGGATGACAAAATCGGCAGGACAAGCAGCGCCAGCGCCCCCACATGCAGCCGACCAGATGAGATGTCCATGCCCGCGCCCCACCTGCTCCAGACAGCCCGACACACGAAAGCCAACATGTATCCAAAAGGCAATATCCACATCACGCGCATCATGTGTTCCGCCGAAACCAGCCGACCATACAGCCAAGCCGTGAGCGGAAACAAGCCTATGCCCACCGTCACAACCAGCGCCGCCATCAGCCAGCTTTCCGCATCGGGTCGGCGCAGCGCCGCCGGCAGAACCAATGCCAGCAGGATCAGCAGCGGCAGACCGACAGCTTGCGGACGAATCGTGATGAGCTTGAGGGGACTCCCGTCCAGCGGGCTGTTCAGGCGCAGCACCAGCACATCGCGGTTGGTCTGCAATCCCTCGTCGCCAAAGTTATAGAAGGACGGCTCTTCGCTGACCTGCGAGCGCAAGAACAAGCCCGGGCTAAACAGCAAGAGCGTCAACGCAATGAGAAACATGGCCTGCGACTTGCCCGTCCGCTCAAAGATGATACGCAGCGCGGCAAATGCCAAAATGGCAACGACTACAAAACCCGCCATCATCACATGCGCGAACAGCACGCCCAGCAATGCCAGCGCGAACTCGGCGACTCGACTTCGGCAGAAGCGCTGCGAGGCACGGTTCGCGGCAGAGATGGCCAAGGGCGCCAACACAAAACCGGCTACCAGCTTGTCTTCCAGCATGCGGCTGTAGAATTGTCCGCCAGGCTGTCGGATGTGCTCGAGCATGAGACTGAGGCACAACAGATGCAGCAGCAGAATCAACCAAGCCGCCCGCGACGACGCGCCCATGTTACGCGCAAAGGCGTGAACCGAGCAGGCGGCAATCAGCATCAGCAGGCTGTTTATTACGAAGTCAATCTGCAATATATGCTGCCCGCTGACAGCCGAAATCAGCGCTTGCGCCAAAGTCCAGTAGCTCAAGTAGAAGCGGAAAGGAATGGCCGCGCCGCTGTCGAAGTAGATTTCCTGCCAATCGAAGGGGTCGCCATCCAAAAAGCTGAGGACTTCGGCATGATAAGAATGTTGATCGCCATTCAAGGGCTGGTGATGCATGCCGCTGAATGCGAAGAGAGACAAAACGATCAGCATGGACAAGAGGCACAGCAAGGTCTGCGTGCTGGGACGGCTGCCGATGATCCGCTGCCCGCGCGAGCGATGCGCGAAGAACAGCGCCGCCGCAACAATCAGCCCAACCCAGATCGCCAGGATCCCATCAAGTGTCCAGTGCAGGGTGCGCGCAAGCATGCCCAGGCCGCTGATCAGCACCAGCGATGTCGTGAATCCATAGCTTATGAAACGGGGAATGTAGACCGGCCGGCGTCCTTGCGCAGCGGTGGATAGCAGACCGCCCGGCAGCATGAAAAAGACCACCCCTAGCGCCACCGAAAGCCACAACTGCGAATGCGTGTCCATGCCCAGCAGCCGCACCATCCACAGCAACGCCACGGCATAACCCAGCGCCAGCAGCCAGCGCCCGAAGCCGCCGCGCAGACGCAGCATTAGTTTCGTCCTTCGAGCGCCCGCATCAGCGTAACCGAATCCACATATTCCAGGTCGCCGCCCGTGGGCAAGCCGCGCGCCAGCCGCGTCACTTTTATGCCAGTCTCCGCCAGCGTCCGCTGCAAATACATGGCGGTGGCATCGCCCTCCAGGCCGGGATTGGTCGCGATGATGACTTCCGCCGCGCCGCCAGTCTCCACGCGCCGCAGCAACTCGCGAATCTTCAAATCATCAGGACCCACGCCACTGACTGGCGAGATCGCGCCATGCAGCACATGATAGTGCCCGCGGTAGATGCCCGTGCGCTCGATCGCCATGAGATCCAACGGCTCTTCGACCACGGCGATCGTGCTGGCATCGCGTCCGCCGGCGCTGCATATCGGGCAAGGGTCGTCCACAGTGATGTTGAAGCAGGTGCCGCAAAGCTTTGTCTGCGCCTTCAACTGTGCCAGCGCATCCGCCAGCCCCAGCGAATAGTCGTCGGGCGCGCGCAGCAAGAAGAAGGTCAGCCGCGATGCCGTCTTGGGACCAACGCCGGGCAACCGCGAGAAAGCCTCGACCAATGCTGTAACCGGCTGTGGAATGGCGCTTTGCATCGGCGCGTCAGCCCAGCAA